>DATFWH010000357.1:0-6497 GCA_035259465.1 Binatia bacterium | reverse complement strand
GAGCCGCACCTCGAGCGCTTGAGCGAATTTCTATTGATGGACCTGCCGCGCTGGTTCCCGCAAACCAAAATGCGGGACACGTGGCAGGTGACCGCCTGGGAAAGGTATCCCTAGAGGCGCCTCGATGGATGTTTGCGAATCGAAAGCGAATACGGCCTTGCTCTTTCGCTCTAAACCTTGATAGGTGTACGGCGCGTATGCCCGGGTCGCCCGAGAATTTCAGCGATATCGCGAGGTCGATTCAGCTCGCTCTCGCCCCCGCTTTTCTGCTCACCGGAATGGCCGCGCTGATCAACGTCATGGCCGGCCGCCTCGCCAGAATCGTCGACCGCGTCAGAGCGCTCACCGAGGGGCGAAGCGGGGTAACGCTACCCGGGCATGACGCGCTCGTTTTCGAGCTGCAAATCCTCGAGCGGCGCAGGTATTACACCAACGTCGCCATCACGGCGTCGGTCATCGCCGCGCTTTTGACGTGCACGGTCATTGCCGCGCTCGCTCTCGAGGTCATGTTCGAAGCGCCGCTCAAATGGCTCATCGGCTCTCTGTTCACCGCCGCGATGGCGGCTATGATCGTCGGCTTGAGCTACTTCCTGCGCGAGGTGCATCTGGCGATGCGGAGCTCGCGGATAGGGACTCCCGAGAACAAGTGACGGCTCACGATGCGAACCGGTGCCATCCTCGCCAAGCTTGCCCGCGAGCTAAAAATCGATCCGAGCGAAGTCCCGTCCGCGAGCGCCCGCAAGCCGCGCTCTATCTTTGCATCGCTTTAAGAAACTTTTCGAGCAGCGCCGATTGATTTTCTTCGCGCCATGCGAGGGCGATATCCACGGTGGGGAGCCGCGGCAACAGGGCGCGGTAGCGGACGCCCGTGATCGCATGGCCCCCGCCGAAGGGCAGGAGGGAGACGCCCAGGCCGGCGGCGACGAGTCCGAGGACGGTCGAGAAGTGGTCGGCCTCGTGGCGTACGTTAAGCAAGAAGCCCCGGCGCTGAAAGAGTCGAATGACCGAATCGTAAAAAACCGGCGCGCTGTCGCGCTTGAAAGTAATGTACGGCTCGGCCGCGAACGCGCTGAACTGAATATAGCGCGTAGACGCGAGCTTGTGCGCCCTGGGCAACACCGCGACGAGCGGATGTCGCAGCACGATCTCGTTTTTCAGGGGACCAATGTCGAAAGGCGCGGACTCGTCGAGCGGCCGCAGGACAAACCCGACGTCGATCAGCCCCGAGTGGAGCGCCGCAATCTGCTCCGTGGCGTTTAAATTGTGAATGTCGATATGCACCTCGCGATTTAGCAGGCAAAATTTGTTGACGCGATGGGGCAGTTCCGTCCAATCCGACCACGGCACCCAGCCGATCGACAAGTGGCCGGTCTCGCCGCGGTCGGCGCGGCGCGTCTTCGCGACGGCGTCGTCCGCGTGCGCGATGATCGCCTGAGCCTCGCGCAGGAAAGTCCGGCCGGGCTGCGTGAGCTGGACGCGCCGCTTGGTCCGCGCCAGCAGCTGCGTGCCGAGCTCGTCTTCGAGCTGACGGATCTGCTGGCTGAGCGGGGGCTGTGCGATGTTGAGCTTGGCCGCGGCGCGCCCGAAATGAAGCTCGGTGGCGACGGCTATGAAATAGCGCAGATGCCGAAGCTCCATGGCCTATTAATATCTAATAAATATTAATTTTCAAGAATAAAATACCCCTTGCATACTATTCGAAGCCGCGATAGGGTGGATGCTCTACAAGCGGAGCAGATACTATGTCGGACACGGGTATCTGGAAACTCAAGTGCTCGCAGTGCGGGGAGATCTTCGATCTCGAGATCAGGGGGTCGGAGAGTATCGTCGAAGCCTCACAGAATTCCCGGTGTCCACGCTGTCTGCTGGTGCCCTCGGCCGGCCAATCGCCGGGCGTGCCGATACCACATTTTCACAGCGTCGTCGGCTTCCATTCTGTACGCAAAGCCCTTTAGCTCTCCAGCCGCGCATCCGGCAGCAGCTCGATCATGCCCGGCACGCTCGCTTCGTGCCGGACACCGCTATGATGCGCGCGACGTCCGGGCCGCGCGCGGCTTCAAAATTGAATCTTGGCCGACAGTACGCCGTAGTTTATGCATTCGCTGGCTCCCCCGTCGTAATCGACAAAGGCGCCCACGGCGGAAAACGATTTATTGCTTATCTTGACGGTGCCTTCAAAAAGCGCGGGGTGAGACACGTCGGTGGAAATCGCCCCGACGGTAAACGTGTTGGTGCTGCCCTGACCGATCTGATAAACCTCAAAAATCGGCAGCGACACGTACAGGCTGCTGAAATTGCTGTTGCGAAAGACATTGAAGCTAGTGCCGTCATAGCTCACGAACAAGGTTAGCTTAAGCTTGGCGGTGTCAAAGTCCGCGCAGGTCTGAGTGCCGGTGAGGCTGGCGGAGAATTGCAGCGTCTGCGCGAAGGCGACGCCCGGCACGGCAAACAGCCCTAGGACGGCCGCGACGACGATCGGCCCAAAGAGGCGCGGCAGGATTCCAAGGAAACAGGCTTTATAGGACATAGAGCCTCCTTTGCTTGAGGGGTTTGGAAACGCCCAGGCTGCTATCACGCCGCGCGAGCGGCGGTCAAATCTCCGCTGGTCACAAAAGGAAGGACCTCATGTGACCCCGTTTGCAGCGATCGATCGATTCGTGCTATAGAGAGCGGCGCTCAATGGGAAATGGCATACGTTTTCGAATTTGCTCGTGTCTTTGTTTGTCATCGGATGTCCTATTGTGATCGGCGCTGACCGGTTCGCTCTCGCGCGCCGGCCGGCCCGGTAGAGACGGAGGCCGAAGATGGTGGCGGTGGTAAGGGATCCAAAGAAAGCGAGCGTTCGCGAAACCGTACTGGCGTTCGTTCTGGTTCTCGCGGTCGGGTTGATGAATTTTCACATGGAGATCGTCGAGCAGTACCGCTGGAACCGTGAGATCGAGAACGAATGGTCCTCGGTGGGATGGGAGATCCTCGGCCGCAGGCCTGCCTCGAGCCTTGTGTTCCCGTGGACGATGATATGGAAGCCGGCCGGGGCGGTCACGATGGCGCATCCCGTGCTGACGAAGAAGTTCTACCAGGACGATGACAGCCGCGAGTATTTGATCTCGGCGATCGTCGCGCAGTTTTCCCGCGAGCGCGGCCGCCTGGAGTCGTCGGAGCGCGCGGAGCTGATCAATTGTTCGACCAAAACGTACGCGACCGCCGGAGACCTGAAAGAGAAAAAACGTTTCGACGTGCTGAGCGCGGACGGCGCGCCGCTGCCCGGCCAATGGCACGAGGCCCCGGCGGAAGTCCTCGCCTATTTCTGCAAGACGAGTAAGTCTTAAGACATCGCCGCGCCGAATAGCGCCGCCAGGCGCTTATCCTCCCCTTTGACTTGCCCCTTCCGTCGCCGCTCGCGTACAATGCGCGGCGCGGCGACATTCCATGATTTCAGCTCTCGATTTGACGGTCGTATGCGCCTGGGTAGCGATCACTCTCGGCGCGGGCATCATCGCCGGCCTGCGCGCGAGCACCGACGCCTACTGGGTCAACCGAAGGTCCACGGGCACGCTGCGGCTGCTATTTACCATCGTCTCGACCCAGGTCGGCGCGGGCGCGATTCTCGGCGTCGCCTCGGCGACGTTTTCGAGCGGCACCGGCTTCGGCCTGGTCGCTCTCGTTTCCACCGTGACCGGCTTCATCGCGCTCGCCTACATCGCGCCGGCGCTCAAGCGCTTCGGCGATCATCACCGCGCGATCACGCTGCCGGAGATTTTTCGGGTGCGCTACGGCAGAGCGGTCCAGGTAGCCGCCTCGCTCGTGATTCTTTTTACCTACATCTGTATTCTCGCGGTCCAGTTTCTCGGCGCGTCGTATCTGGTCACGCTGGGGACCGGGTGGAGCGTGAAGTTCACGGTCGTGCTCGCGGCGCTGAGCGGCATCGTCTACAGCGCGTTCGCGGGAATCAAAGGCGACATCGTCACCGACACGCTGCATTTTTGCGCGAAGGCGGTGGTTTTTTTGCTGCTGCTCGTGCCGATGCTGCTGCTGCGGCATCCGCCCGCCGAGTGGACGGGCAGCGTTCCCGCTGCCATCTGGTCGCCGCTCACGTTCGGCGGATATCCGTTTCTCGTCGTCGGGCTGCTGCTCGGTTTCATCATCCCGCTCCTCTCCCCCGAGCTTTGGGTAAAAATATACGCGGGCCGGACGGCGCCGGAGGCGCGGCGCGTGATGCTGGTCGCGGGCGTGCTCGTGATCCCGTTCTATTCGTTCGCGATCTTCACCGGCGTGCTCGGCTACGCGCTCTACAGCGGGCGGATCCAATCCGACGTCGTGGTCATCAGGCTGATCGCCGACACTTTGCCGGCGGGGCTGCTCGGCCTCGGCCTCGCCGCGGTCTATTCGGACGTCATCTCGACGGCGAATACGATCACGGTCGTGATCGCGGGAACGATATTCCGCGATCTGCTGCGCATGGACGCGATGGCCGCTGCCAATCTCCGCGCCAGCCGCGCGATCACCGCGGTCGTGGGGATCGCCGGCGCGCTCATGGCGATCGCCTCCGCCGACCTGGTGCAGCTCATGCTGAACGCGTATTACATGATCATCGTCGTCGGCCCCGCGCTGGTCGGCGTCGCCCTATGGCCGCGGGCCACCGCGAAAGGCGCGATCGCCGCCATCGTTTTGGGCGCGCTCGCGACGGTCGCCTTCCTGTTCATCGCGCCGAAAGAGGCTTTCCTGCCCGGCCTGCTCGTATGCGCCGTCTCGTTCGTCGTCGTCTCGCTCGCCACCGAGCATTCGCCCGGCGAGGTCACGGACCGATCGATCATCTTCCCGCGATAATCGCCCCCTCATTGACATCTTCCCGCCCGGTGCTATTCACATCGGAAATGTGTCTCAATCCGAGGAGGAGATTTATGACGAAGCAGATCGTTGCGCGGTCGTTGCGGCCGCTGATTCTCGCTGCGGTGTTCGGCCTGGGCTACGTTTGCGGCACGCTGAATCAACAGCCGGCGGAAGCGCAGCTCGGCGGGCTCTTGGACAAAGGCGGCGTATTCGGGCAGGCGAAGGAGTTCGGCTCCGCGATCGTTGAGATGCAGGACCACGTGAGCGGGCTGCAGAAAAATCTCGACACCTTCAAGAAGGTGCAGTCCGCGCTGACCGGCAAATAGCGCCGCGCGGGCGCGGCGCCGCTCCGGCCGATCACGGGAAGTGATCCGCGTACATCGGCGCCTTGTTTTTCGAGAATGTGTTGCCGTAGCCGCTGTAGGCGGTCCCGGCGCGATACAGGCCGCCGCCGGATTCTCCGGCCTTGTTGCCCAAGATATCGCTGTTGGTCATGACCAACGTACCGGAATTCGAGATGAAGACGCCACCGCCGCGGTCGCCGGCGGAATTCTTCGACACCGTGCTGTCGTAGATGTGCGTCAGTCCGCTGTTGTTAAAAACACCGCCGCCCTCCTGCGGTGCCTTATTGCCGGTGATAAGGCTGCCGTCGAGGATTATTACATAGCCGTTTGCGTTAAACACCGCGCCGCCCGAGCGCGAGACCGAATTTTTCGACACCGTGCTGTTGTCGATGGTGGTCGTGGCTCCTGGGGAAGACCAGACGGCGCCGCCGTAATCGGCCTTGTTGCCCGTGATGACGCTATTGTCGGTAATGACGACGGTCCCAGTGCGGTTATAGATAGCGCCGCCGCCGAATCCGCCGGTGTTCTTCGAGAAGACGCTGTGCTCGATTTCGACGCTGCCGTCGTTGAGGATGGCGCCGCCGCGTTCCGCGAAGTTGCCGGTGATGGTGCTGTTCTGGAGCGTCAGCGAGCCCTTATTGAGGATCGCGCCGCCGAAGGCGTTGCCCGGCGTCGTGCCGTCGTCGCTCGCGACCCCGCCCGAAAGGATGACGCGGTCGAGCGTCAGGTCGCCGCCCGTGTCGACGGCGAAGAGACGGAAAAAGGTCGAGCTCTTGCGTGATATTCTCGAATTGTTGCCGGCGATCGTTATCTCGCTCGTAATGAGCGGCAGACCGGTATAGCTGCCAAAGACGATATCCGAGGAAGTGGTCACAGATTGCGCGCCGCCCGGAAGCATTATCGTGTCCGGACCGGAGCCGGCGGCGCATCCATCGTACGGATTATCGGTATTCGCCGCGATGATCGCTTCCTTGAGCGAACAGAGCCCGTCGACTTTGATCTCCGGCGACTTCGCGTTGACGGTAATGCTGCCGGCGTCCGCCGCCGGCGCCTGCGACAGCGCGAGCAAGAGCGCCGCGCCGGCGATGGAATAGGCCAGCCTGCGCCGCCATTCGGCGGGAAGCGTTAAATCGTTAGAGCGCCCGAGCCGCCGTTGCAACGAGCGTCTTGCGCTCCGCGGCAGCGCGCGGATTTCGGCGTAGCGCGCGGCGAATTCGGGGAAGATTCCGGAGCCGCGCTCCGCAAGCATGCGGCGGAGCGACGGAATCTCTTTTGCGGCGGCGAGCTGAGAGTCCCACGCGGCGACGATGCCCGCGCTCGACG
>DATFWH010000356.1:0-3903 GCA_035259465.1 Binatia bacterium | reverse complement strand
GCAACGACCTGCTCGGGACGAACGCCAAAATCCTCACGCAGGTTTGCGACGGCATCCAAAAATTTGCTCCTAAGGCGCTCGTCATCGTCATTACGAACCCGCTCGACGCGATGGTGGGACTCGTCAAGCAGAAGACCGGTT
Source organism: Binatia bacterium (assembly GCA_035259465.1). GTDB lineage: Bacteria > Desulfobacterota > Binatia > UBA9968 > UBA9968 > JAJPJQ01. The sequence continues at coordinate 3,762 of DATFWH010000356.1, read as the reverse complement.
TTCCCAAGAACCAGGTCGTCGGCCAGTCGGGCATCCTGGATTCTTCGCGCTATCGCACGTTCGTTGCGCAGGAGCTCAAAGTCTCGGTCGCGAGCGTCTCGGCGATGGTCTTGGGCGGCCACGGCGACGACATGGTTCCCGTGCGCAGCGGCTGCCTCGTCTCGGGCGTGCCGGTGGAGAAATTCATTCCGCCGCAGCGTCTCGACGAGATCGAGGCCCGCGTGCGCAACGCGGGCGGCGAGATTGTGGCGCTCTTGAAGACCGGCTCGGCCTTTTATTCCCCTGCGTCCGCCGCGGTGCGCATGGCGGAAGCGTACCTTAAGGACAAAAAAGAAATCCTTCCGTGCGCCGCATATCTCGAAGGCGAATACGGCGTCAACGGCTACTACTTCGGCGTGCCGGTGATGATCGGTGCGGGCGGGGTCGAGAAAATCATCGAAGTAAATCTCTCCGCGCGCGAGAAACAGCTCTTCGACGTGTCGCTCTCGCACGTGAAAGAGCTCGTCGCCGCGATGGAGCGCGTCTCGGGATCCAAATAAGACAGAGACAGAGATAGAGACAGAATTCGTGTTCTGTCCGACTGTCTCTGTCTCGAATCTCCGTCTCCGCAATGAATATCCACGAATACCAGGCGAAGGAGCTGCTGAAGCCTTTCGGCGTTCCCGTGCCGAAGGGACGCGTCGCCAATACGGCCGCCGAGGCGGCGGCAATCGCGCGCGAGATGGGCGGCACGGTCGTCGTCAAGGCGCAGATCCACGCAGGCGGCAGGGGCAAGGCCGGCGGCGTCAAGGTCGTAAAGTCGGCGGAAGAAGCCGAAAAGGCCGCGGCTACAATGCTCGGCAGGACGCTCGTCACGCATCAGACGGGGCCGCAGGGGCGCGAGGTGAAGCGGCTGCTTATCGAAGAAGGCCTGCCGATCGCGCGCGAGCTGTATTTGGGAATGGTCCTCGACCGCGCGACCGGCCGCGTCACGGTCATCGCCTCGACGGAAGGCGGCGTCGAGATTGAAGAGGTCGCGCGCAAAACACCGGAAAAGATTTTAAAAGAAGTTATCGATCCCGCCGTCGGACTGATGCCGTTCCAGTGCCGGCGGCTTGCCTACGCGCTCGGACTCGGCAAGCAAGCCGGTCCTTTCACCGCGCTCTTGCAGGCGCTCGCGCGCGCGTTCGCCGAGAAAGATTGCTCGCTCGCCGAAATCAATCCTCTCGTCGTCACGCAAGACGGCCGGCTGCTCGCGCTCGATGCCAAGATCAACATCGACAACAACGCGCTGTTTCGCCGGCCGGAGATCGAGGCGCTGCGCGATCTGAACGAGGAAGATCCGAAAGAATACGAGGCATCGAAGCTTGGCCTCTCCTATATTTCACTCGACGGCAATATCGGCTGCATGGTGAACGGCGCGGGGCTGGCGATGGCGACGATGGACATCATCAAGCTCTGCGGCGGCGAGCCGGCGAACTTCCTCGACGTAGGCGGCGGCGCGACGAAAGAGCGTGTGACCGAGGCGTTCAAGATTTTACTCTCGGATAAGCGCGTAAAGGGCGTGCTGGTCAATATTTTCGGCGGGATCATGCGCTGCGACGTGATCGCGCAGGGAGTCGTCGACGCGGCGCGCGAGCTCGCCGTAACGGTGCCGCTCGTCGTCCGGCTCCAGGGAACGAACGTCGAGCAGGGGCGAAAAATTCTCGCGGCCTCGGGCCTTGCAATTACGCCGGCCGATACGATCGGCGACGCGGCTGAAAAGATCGTCAAGGCCATTAACCAGTAGTTCCGCCATGTCCATTCTCGTCGACAAAAACACCAAGGTTTTGACGCAGGGCATTACCGGCGCGACGGGACAGTTTCACACCCGCGCGTGCAAGGAATACGGCACCAAGATGGTCGCCGGCGTGACGCCGGGGAAGGGCGGCACGGATTTAGAAGGCATCCCGATCTTCGATACCGTCGCGCAGGCGGTTGCGGAAACCGGCGCGAACACGAGCGTTATTTACGTGCCGCCGCCGTTTACCGCCGACGCGATCATGGAAGCGGCGGACGCCGGCATCGGGCTCATCATCTCGATCACCGAGGGCGTGCCGGTGATGGACATGGTCCGGGTCAAGCGATATCTTGAAGGAAGACGGTCGCGCCTCCTGGGTCCGAACTGCCCCGGAGTGATCACTCCCGGCGAGTGTAAAATCGGCATCATGCCGGGGCACATTTTCAAATCCGGGCCGATCGGCGTCGTTTCCCGCAGCGGCACGCTCACTTACGAGGCGGTCGACCAGCTGACTCGCGTCGGGCTCGGACAATCCACCTGCGTCGGCATCGGGGGCGATCCCGTTCACGGTATCGGCTTCATCGACGTGCTGAAGCTTTTCAACGACGATCCCGCGACCGGGGCGGTCGTGATGATCGGCGAGATCGGCGGCACCGACGAGGAAGAAGCTGCGGCCTGGGTGAAGGCGCACATGAAGAAGCCGGTGACCGCGTTCATCGTCGGTCAGACCGCGCCGCCGGGCAAGCGCATGGGCCACGCCGGCGCCATCATCTCCGGCGGCAAGGGCACCGCGCAGGAAAAAGTCGCCGCGCTCAAGGCTGCGGGCATCCGCACCACGCCGTCGCCCGCGCTGATCGGACAGACGATGAAAGAGGCGCTGCAGAGGTAATCGATTATGGTCGAACGGACGCTTTCCATCATCAAGCCGGACGCGGTCGCGCGCGGGCTCATCGGCGACATCCTCAAAAAATTCCAAGGCGGCGGCCTCAAGCTCGTCGCGACCAAGCTCACGCGCCTGACGCCGAACCGCGCGCGCGAGTTCTACGCCGTGCACAAGGAGCGGCCGTTCTTCGCCGGACTGTGCGAATACATGTCCTCCGGGCCGATTCTCGTGTCCGTGCTCGAGGGCGAGAACGCGATCGCGAAGCACCGCGAGATCATGGGCGCCACCGATCCGGGGAAAGCTGCCCCCGGCACGATCCGCCGCGAATGGGGGAAAGACGTCGAGAAGAACGCCGTCCACGGCTCCGACGGTCCCGATACCGCTGCGGCAGAAATCAAATTTTTCTTTAAGGCGGACGAAATCCACTCGTCTTAATTCCGTGGAGGCGGCTCGACGCGGCGAAGCTATGAAACCGAACGTTAAAGACTTGAGCCGCGAAGAGTTGGAGATTTGGCTCTCCGAGCGCGGCGAGTCGCGCTACCGAGTCGATCAGATCCGCCGCTGGCTGTTTCAGAAAGGCGCCGCGTCGTTCGCTGAGATGACGAATCTCTCCGCGAAGTTGCGCCGCGAATTGGAGGGTGGGTTCGCGATCAGCCGGCTGCGGGTCGCGCGCAGCGACCGCTCCGCCGACGGCACGGTGAAATTGCTTTTTTCGCTCGACGACGGCTACGAAATCGAAAGCGTGCTCATCCCCGAGACGAAGCGGCTGACGCTCTGCATCTCGACGCAGGCGGGTTGCGGCCTCGGCTGCGCGTTCTGCGCCACCGCGCTCCTCGGTCTCAAACGCAACCTCACCGCAGCCGAGATCGTGGATCAGATCCTCAAAGCTTCGCGCGCCGTGCCGGCGGAGCAGCGCATCACGCACATTGTGCTCATGGGTATGGGCGAACCGCTGGCCAACTACGCGCAGACGGTGCGGGCGATCGCCGTTATGACCGACGGCGACAGCGGCCTCGGCTTTTCATCGCGGCGGGTCACGCTCTCGACCGTGGGGCTCGTGCCGCAAATTAAAAAGCTCATCGACGAGACGCAGGTGAATCTGGCGATCTCGCTGCACGCG
>DATFWH010000355.1:0-6335 GCA_035259465.1 Binatia bacterium | reverse complement strand
CATCTTCGTCTCGATCCTCGTCGGATCGGCCACGGCGCTGTTCATCTTCGCTACCGCGGGAAGTTTCGAGATTTCTTTTCCCACGCTTGTCGTCGTCGGTGCGCTCGGCACGATTTTCGACACGCTGCTGAACACGCTGATACAGCTCACGGTGGCGGACAACTATCGCGGGCGCGTGATGGGCGTCTACGGCCTCAGCGCCGCGGGCCTGCGCGAGTTCGGCGGCATGCAGGCGGGTTTCATCGCCGAATGGGCCGGCGCGCCGTTCGCGATCCAAGCCGGCGCGGTGGTCGTCGTGCTCGTCTCGCTGGTGTTTTTCTATCCGCAGCTCAAGCGGCTGCCGGATACATAAGAAAAGTTTCAGGTTGCACGTTTTAAGTTTCACGAACGGAGGTCTTCTTTCCTTGAAACTAGAAACTTGGAACATGAAACTACGGCTTGAGTTTGACATAGATGCGGCCATCGGATAATTTTCAAAAGATTCAATGCGAATTCCGGAGGCGAGATGAGCGACTTCTATCAGGCGTGGCTGGATCAGTCGAAGAAAAACCTTGAGACCGTCGACGAAGGGCCGCGTGTCGCGCGCGGCAAAGAGCTCAAATGGACGCGCACGCGCCAGGACTACAAGGCCGCGCTCATGATCGCGCCCGAGACCGGCTTCCCGACGGGCGGCAGCCTGCTCATGAAGGCCGAGATTCCCGCCGGCCGGCACACCGGCAAGCACGTCCACGGCGAGGAAGCGATATACATCGAGCAAGGCGAAGGCTTCGTGCTCCTCGACGATCAGCGCTACGACTTCCACAAAGGTACGATACTGCATATCCCGCACCGCTCTCAGCACCAGCTCGTCAACACGGGAAAAGATTCCGTCCTTTACATCTCCGGCCTCGCCTGGCCGCTCGAATCGTTCATCAAGATGGGGCCGATGGAGCAGCTGGAGGACGCGGGCGAGAATAATCCGTCCGTGGTCGCCAAGGCGCCGCGCGAAGAATCGCAGTACTGGCCGGTCGACGGACGGCGCATCTCGATGCACCAGGAGCAGCACGAGAAATCCGACGAGTCCAAGCACGGCGCGACCTATTTTCTAATGGGCCGGAGCGGCAAGCAGAACGGCTTCAAGGCGACCGCCGTCGCGATCAGCTCGATCTTCGTCGATCTCGCGCACACGAAGAGCCACAGCCACGCGCATCCCGAAGCGTATCTCTACGCGCTCGAGGGCAGCGGGTATTCCGAGATCGGCGGCAAGCGCTACGACTGGGTGCAGGGCGACGCCGTGCACGTGCCGCCGGGGATGATGCACCACCAGCATTTCAATCCGTACGATGTCGACATGAAGGAATTGCGCTTCGAGTTCGGCGTGCGCTACTGGATGGTCGATCAATGGCGGGGCTATGTGACCGTGGACAAGCACATGAAGGCCACGACGCACCTGATCGACTAGGCCATGCGCCGACGAGCCAAGAGCAAGCCGATGGCCGACAGGATGAGCGTGGAAGCGCAACGCAACAAGATGATGCTCGGTTTTATCGTGCGGCGCTGCGCGCGTGATATCGGCCATCCGCCGACCCCCGAGGAGTTCGCGGAGTGGGCGAACAGCCGCGAGGAGAACGGCCGGCCCTACAGTCTCTTCGGCCGACCGATCTCCGTTACCGCCGCCAAAGTGATCTTAAGCCAACCGGGCCGGATGGTGAGCGCTCGGCTGGAATCCATTGTTAAAGGATTGCGTTAACTTCTTCCCGTGAAGCCGCTTCGCTACGGCTTTACATGCCTCGCCAGCTGCCTCTGGCCGACTTCGGCCCCGTAGACGTTCCCCTTCGACGATACCAATCCCGATCTCTTCACCATGGCGGGAGAGAAAGCACCGCCGGACGCTCTTGCCAATACCCGCCTATCTGCCGGTGAAGGAAGGAGCCGTCTTGGCCAGAAACGCCTTTGTGCCTGTCCTAAAATCGTCCGTCGCGGCGACGAGCCCGAACGACTCGGCGCCGAGCAGCGCGGATTCCTCCAGCGTCAGGTTGAGGCCGTGGTGGATCGCCTGCCATGTGAGCTTCACCGCGATGGGCGACTGCGCGAGAATTTCCCGCATAAGCGTCTCGGTCTGCGAGAGCAGGGCGTCGGTCTCGACGACCTGATTCACGAGTCCGAGACTGAGCGCTTCGTTGGCCGTGACGAGCCGGCCGGTGAGTAGTAGCTCGGCCGCGCGGCCTTTGCCGATCAAGCGCGGCAGCCGCGTTGTGCCGCCGAAACCGGCGACTGCGCCGATGCGCACTTCGGGATGCCCCAGCATCGCGCCGCGCACGGCGACGCGCAGCATGCAGGCCTCGGCCAACTCCAGCCCGCCGCCGAGCGCGTAGCCGTTGATCGCGGCGACGACGACCTTGCCGAGCGTTTCGATTTTATGATTCACCGCGACGGCGAGCCGTGCGAAGTCGCGCACCTCGATCGGCGTCGAGCGACTGAGGTAGCGGATATCCGCGCCCGCGGAGAACGCGTCGCCGGCTCCGGTGATAATCAAGCCTTTGACCGCGTCGTCTGTCTTCACACGGTCGAGCACGGCCTCCAGCTCGTAGAGGGTTTCCGGATTCAACGCGTTCAGCGCCTGCGGGCGGTCGAAGGTGAGCCAAGCGACGCCGTTATTCGATTTGTAAGCCAAGCTTTCGTTTGTTGCCATCGTTCTGCTCCCTTCAAATAGCGCCGCTGCGTTAATTAGCAGGGGTTGGAACTCCCAATCAGCTGCCAGGCGCTTCCCGCTTTTTTGAAGCTCTTGCCGCATATCAAATCACAGCTTTCGGCCGGCTTTATGGTATCCTTGCAGCAAAATTCCGCCAGCAAAATATCAGGCTGTCGATCGTTGGTGATATCGATCGCAGCTTTGACCGTCGGTATGGCGATCCCTTTGGGCAGCATCTTGGCCGTTAGGTGCCCCTTTGTTATCTGTCGCGCCGACTTTATCGCAGGGTAGAGGATCGCTACGTCGAAGGGAAATTCGGCCGCTCTCTTGGGCAGCGCCGCCGCTTCATAAAATTCCCGCGATTTGATCGGCTCCAGCTCGACTTCCCACCAAGCTGGAGATTCCCCCCGGCATCCCGCCTGTGTTTTTTCCGCTTTGATAATTTTCAGTTCGAAAGGGAGGATACTCACGTCAAGAGGGATAACGGTCACGCTGCCGCCCACGGCAGGTTTGGCGTTGAAACCGAAGATATTGGCAATTCGGACTTCCTTCCATGGCGGTAAAAAATGGCCGTGCTCGTCCTGCCGATCGGACTGTCGCCAGACGACTCCTTGCGCCACGCTATGAAGTTTGGAAACCGGCGGCGCCTGCTTCCCGACCTGCGCGTGCGCGAGACCTGAAACAACGATGGCAGTTAAGATAGTGGTCAGGAACCGCACAATAATGCGCGGGATATTAGAGCTACAGGCTGACTTTTTCCGCGTAGAGCTTTTCGATGAAGCCGTTGTTCTTGAGCTCGTCGAGAAAGTGAGAGTCGAAGAGACTCTCCGGCTTCAAGTCCCTGGCCTTCGGGTCGGCCAGCGCCGCGGAGTCGATCAGCGCCTGCGCGGCTTCGCGGTCGGGCTGGGGCAGCGGCCGCAGCTCGGCGGCGAAGGCTTCATACATCGATTCGAGCGCGGCGGGATTCGAGCCGCTGAAGTATTTGCGGATGATCGCGAGACTGTCGGCGCGGCGCGTCAGATAAAAGTGAATCGCCTCGGTATAGCCCTTGACGAAGCGCCGAATCGCGTCTTCATCGCGCTTGATGAAGGAACGGGTCGTGAGCACCATCGAGGTGAAAGCGGGGATTTCCTTGACCTCGATTATCTTGATGCCGATCTTTTTCGCCTCGGCGGCGAATTGCTCGTTCACCGGCGCGCCCTGAATGAGATCCTTTGAGAGCGCGAGCAGACGGTTCGGCGCCAAACCGGCGCCGACGACCTCAACATCTTTCACAGGGTCCATTCCGGCGCGGCGCAGCATGACCCGCAGGATCAAATCCGAGCGCCCGCCCAATTCCGAGACGCCGACGCGCTTGCCTTTGAGGTCGCCCATTTTGCCGATGCTCGGCGCCACCGCCATCCCGTAAGCCTGGACGCTAACATGCGAGGCGATCGAGACCACGTCGGCACCCATCAGAAGCGGATGGATCAGCGCGAGCGGATTGCCGAAGCCGACCATCAGATCGGCGCCGATTAACGACTGCACGCCGCCGCTCAGCGTATCCCGCACGAAGACTTCTTCGACTTCGAGGCCGTTTTGCTTGAAGACACCGCCGTCGATGCCCACGTAGGAGATCGCCGCGCCGACTTCCCAGCCGACGTAGGCGAGCCGGACCTTCTTCGGCTCGGCCGCACCGGCTTCGGCCGAGCAAAAGAGGGCGAGCAGAAGCGCGCCAAGAATAGCGTTGAGGGTTTTCATCTTCGTCTCGCGCCGATACATGGAAGGTAGTATGTTCGGGGGAAGGATTCAAGCTTGCTCCCCCGGCTGCGCCCTGATATTTTTTTCCGATGGTCTGGCAACCGAAAGAGGGCCGTTTTGAGATCGTCTCCGGCTTTACTCCTCAAGGCGACCAGCCGGAGGCGATCGAGAAGCTCGCCCGGGGCGTTCAAGAAGGGAAGCGCCACCAGACTCTGCTCGGAGTCACCGGCTCGGGCAAAACCTTCACGATGGCGAACGTCATCGCGCGGGTGAACAGGCCCTCGCTCGTCATCGCGCCGAACAAGACGCTCGCGGCCCAGCTCTACAACGAATTCAAAGAGCTCTTTCCCAACAACGCGGTGCGCTATTTTGTAAGCTACTACGACTACTATCAGCCCGAGGCCTACGTGCCGTCGACCGATACCTATATCGAAAAAGACGCGTCGATCAACGACGAGATCGACAAGCTGCGCCATTCGGCGACGAAAGCGCTGCTCGAGCGGCGCGACACGATCATCGTCGCCAGCGTCTCCTGCATCTACGGCCTGGGCTCGCCGGAGGCGTATTTCGACCTCATGGTCTACCTGGAAGAAGGGATGGAGATCGAGCGCGACCGCGTGCTGCGGAAGCTCGTCGACATCCACTATCTCCGCAGCGACTACGATTTCCACCGCGGCACGTTTCGCGTCCGCGGCGACGTGGTCGAGGTCTTTCCCGCGTACGAAGACCGCTCGGCGCTCCGCATCGAATTCTTCGGCGAACGCATCGAGAAGCTCGTCGAGATCGATCCGATCCGGGGCAAGGCGCTCCGGCGCGTGGGCAAGGCATGCATCTATCCGGCGAGCCATTATGTCACGACCGACGAGAGGATGAAGCTCGCGCTCGCGGGCATCCGCGAAGAGCTACAGATCCGCCTCGTCGAACTGCGCGCCGAGAATAAGCTTCTCGAGGCGCAGCGGCTCGAGCAGCGGACGATGTACGACCTTGAGCTGCTCGACGAAATGGGCTTCTGCCCCGGCATCGAGAACTATTCGCGCCATCTCACCGGCCGCAAGCCCGGCGACCCGCCGCCGACGCTGCTCAGCTATTTCCCGAACGACTTCCTGCTTTTCATCGACGAGAGCCACGTCGCCGTGCCGCAGATCGGCGGCATGTACCGCGGCGACCGCTCGCGCAAGGAAACGCTCGTCGAGTTCGGCTTCCGCCTGCCCTCGGCGCTCGACAATCGCCCGCTCAATTTCGAGGAATTCGAATCGATGACGCGCCAGGTGATCTATGTCTCGGCGACTCCGGCCGACTACGAGATCAAGCAGGGCGGCGGGGTGGTGGTCGAGCAGCTCATCCGCCCGACGGGATTAATCGATCCCGAGGTTTCCGTGCGGCCGGCGCGCAGCCAGGTCGACGACTTGCTGGAGGAGATCCGCAAGCGCGTCGAGCGCAAAGAGCGTGTGCTCGTCACGACGCTCACCAAGCGCATGGCGGAGGACTTGACCGATTATTATCAGGACTTAAACGTCAAGGTGAGATATCTCCACTCCGACATCGAGACGCTGGAGCGCGTCGAGATCATCCGCGAGCTGAGGCGAGGCACCTTCCACGTGCTCGTCGGCATAAACCTGCTGCGCGAAGGGCTCGACATCCCCGAGGTGTCGCTGGTGGCGATTCTCGACGCCGACAAGGAAGGCTTTCTGCGCTCCGAGCGCTCGCTCATCCAGACGATCGGCCGCGCCGCCCGCAACGTGAACGGCACCGTTCTCATGTACGCCGATCGCGAGACCGACGCGATGCGACGCGCGATCGGCGAGACCAACCGCCGCCGCGAGATCCAGCAGAAATACAACGTCGATCACGGCATCACGCCGGCGACGGTCGTGAAGGCGATCCTCGACATGTCGCCGACGTCGGGGTCGCGCGACTACTACGC
>DATFWH010000354.1:0-16065 GCA_035259465.1 Binatia bacterium | reverse complement strand
TCCATGCCGACGATCTCTTCGTCGGCGTATTGATAGGCGTCGCGGTAGCGCGTATCGAAGCGGGCCTGGCGCTCGTCCACCCAGCGATCGAAGGTATCCGCCGCGCGCAGCGCGACAACCTCGTATTCCGCAGCATCGAGGCCGTAAATGCGCATCTCGGCGCGCTCGACCGTCACCTGCCGGCCGTTGGCGGCGACATAAGCAACGCCGCTGCGCACGATCACGCGCGTGTCGCCGTTGTCGTCGACCTCGACGCGGTATCTTCCAGGCTGGTCGAGCGTGACCGCCACGCTCGGCGTATCGACTTCGAAGATCTCGTCGCGGTCGAGCCGGCGGATGTTGAACGTGGCAGCGCCGTTGCCGACGTAAAATTGTTTGGTGTCGTAGGTGAGAGTCAGTGCGGAGATGTAGCTGCGCCGTCCGATGCGGACGAAGCTGCCGCCGGGGAGCGCCAACTCGGCGCGGCCGTCGGCCGAAGAATAGAGCTTGTCGCCAAGACCGAACGGAACGTTGACGACGGCGGGATCCCAGTCGTCCGGGTCGTCGCCGCGCGCGAAAGAAACCGGCCCCTGCAGAAACGACACGCGCGCGACGATCTGATCGACGTCGTCGTCGTAATTGTCCTGATAATTATCCTGATAACTCTGGCTGCGCGCCGCTTGCGGCGTCATGGAGAAAACGAACAATAACGCCATCGCAGCCGCAAGAGCGCGTTTGGCCGTTTGAGACAATCGAGAACCCATAGCCACCCCTCCACTGGTAAAATTACTTTCCATCCAATTCCTCATTTTAGCAGCACGCTTCTCTTGATCCTCATCAGGTATTTACCTGAAGCGATCATCTGTCGTTAGGTTAGACGTCTGGAAATTTAAAAATGTTGACGGAAAAAAATGTGTTTACATATCGTAGGTTTTCCCCGCAGTTGACTGTTCAGGGGCTGGGGTCACAATAAAAACGACCGCGAGGCGGGGTTTTATCGCAAGAGTTGCGAAGGAGGAGTTGCGATGATTCCAAATTATTCCAGATATGGTTTGCGGGCGTTTTACGGCACCCTATTGGCGCTGGGGCTGGTCGTTTTTATCGGCTGCAGCGCGCAGGTCGCCGCGCGCCGGCCATCGCTCGCCGAGGCGCGCGCCGGATCGACGCCGCAGACAGACGATACCGTTTTGGCGGCAGGCGAGATCCGCGCGGAGGTGACCGAAGTCGATCCTGTCCATCGGGAGATTCGGGTTATCTGGACGGACGGCGGGCGGCGCGACATCATCCCCTACGATTTGAGCTATACCCGCGTCATGTTCCACGGCTACAATTATCCCGTGGACGCGCTGCAACCCGGCGACCTCGTCGCCTTCGTCCCGTCGCCGCGCGCCGCGCTGTACATCGATACGGTCCGGATCCAGGTTCCGGTTCAAGCGCGCGCTCCCGGCTCGCCTTACGCGCGCGCGCCGGTGCCCGGGACGGTGACGCGGGCGCGAGTGGTGGAAGGAACGGTCGAGCGGATCGATTATGACCGCGGCGTCTTCGACATGCGGCCGCGGGAGGGCGGCCGCATGATTACGATCGCGCTGCCTTATAACGCTCGCGGCGCCGATATCGATAATTTCCGTCGGCTGCGCAACGGCGATTATGTCCGGGTCGAGGGTGAATTCGTCAATGCCGACAATGTGCAGTTAACGGCGTTCGTCCGCTGAGCGGCATCGCGTCTTCTGCGTAGCGGCGGTTCGCGAAGCCGCTACGGACACCCAGCCCGCCGGGAGGCCTCTCCCGGCGGGCTGTTTTTTTACAATCCTTCGATGAACCGGGCCATGCGCTCGCGCGTCGCGGCATCCGGAAGCGGACCGAGCCCGGCACGCATGTTGTCGCGCAAATGATCGACGCGGCTGGTCGCGGGAATCGCGCAAGTGACCGCGGGGTGCCCGAGAGTGTATTTGAGGAAGAACTGTGCCCAGCTCTCGATCCCTATTTCCGACGCCCACGCCGGCAGCGGCTTACCGCGCACTTTCGCGAACAGAGCGCCCTGTGCGAGCGGCCGGTTGGCAAGCGCGGCGAGGCCTCGGTCGGCGGCGAGCGGCAGCATGCGCTGCTCTGCCGCGCGCTCGCTGATGGAATAATTAAGCTGGACGAAGTCGAGCTCTTCGCTTTTCAGCACGAGCTCGAGCTCGCCGTAGGCGCTTTCGGTGTAGTGAGTGACGCCGATGTAGCGAATCCGGCCTTGCGCTTTCCATGTCCGGAGCGTGCGCAGGTGCGACCGCCAGTCGACGAGATTGTGCACCTGCATGAGATCGACGCGCTGGACGCGCAGGCGGCGGAAGGACTCCTCCATTTGGCGGATTCCGGCCTCGGCGCCGCTGGTCCAGACTTTGGTCGCGATGAAGAGTTGCTTTTGCAGACCGAGCTCGTCGGCGAGGTCGCCGACAACGCTCTCCGAGCGGCCGTACATCGGGGAAGAATCGACGACGGTGCCGCCGAGCCGCGCGAATTCGCGCAAAACATCGCGCAGCGGCGCGCGAGCGGCTCCGTCTGCAACGTCGAACGTCTGCCAGGTGCCGAGTCCCACGACCGGCAAAGATTCGCTCTTGCGCGGTATCGGCCGCTGGATCATGCGCTCGGCGGCCATCGCAAACGCCCGGGGTCCTACCGCAGCGGCACCCAGCGCAAGCCTCAAAATCTCGCGGCGGGTAAACGCCGCGCGTCTCAGACGCCTCGCTCCTTCATTTTGCGGAGCAGCTCATCGAAACTGGAGTTGGCCATCACGCGGTTGAACTGCGAGCGGTAATTGTTGACGACGCTGATCCCTTCGGCGACGACGTCGTAGACGCGCCACTTGCCGTTCACGAGGTGAAGCTTGTAAGCGACCGAGTAGCTTTCGCCCTTCTTGCCGAGAAGCTTCGTCTGAACGTCGGCGTAGTCCTGATCGATCGTTTCTCCAGTGTAGGCAACCCGCTGGCCGTCGTAGAGGTCTATATTTTTCGCGTAGGTCTTTTCCAAAAGCTCGGTAAAAACGGCGACAAATTCCTTCTGTTGTGCGGGATCGAGGCGGCGCCAATGCGCGCCGAGCGAGCGCCGCGCCATCTCGTCGAAATCGAACAGCGGATAAACAACTTTTTTGAGCCGCGCGATCGTATCGGCTTGGCCGGCCGCATTGTCCAGCCGGGCTTTGTTAAGAATTTCAACGCCTTGATTCACGGCGGCGCGGATTTGCTCGGTCGGTTCGCCGGCGGCCGCGGTGCGCGGATGCGCTAACAAAACCACCGCCGCCGTCAAGATGACTAGAAATGCCGTTTTCGTCTGCATGTGGAAATTTTCCCTCGCGCGCGTTCTCATCAGGGTAAAGGAAATTGCGCAGGGGTCAAGGGTTGGCAGTTTTTCAGGCGCTTAAAAAACCTCATTGATACCTTCTCTGAGTATTTGCCGGAAACTCGCCCACTTAGCGGGAAGCTGTCGGCACGCCACACCGCATCGAAATCGAAAAGCTCTTCATAGACGCGTAATTTTTTCCCGTCGGTAACCTTTTTTCCGGATAATCCGCTGCGGGATCACATCTCAATGCTACGCAAATACGCCTAGTTAATCACTGGCACGTCAGTTGCTTTTTCTGATAACCGAGCGAAAGGAGAGGGAATGCAGATCATTGAAAACGTTGTTACGACAGCACTGATTGCGATACTCATTTCTTCCGTCGCAGGTTGCTTCTATTACCACCGAACTGATGTCGATCGGCCAGACCCGTACTACAGCCGTTAACGGGGGGGTGGTGTGGCCGTGGATCGATGAAAGCCGCCTCGCGCGCGGGGCGGCTTTCATTCGTGATCTAGTCTTAACATTGAGCGAGTAAAACCCTCAGTGATGGATTCTTGGCCAAAGGGGGAACTCATGATCCGGTCGTTTAAGTCTAAAGAAACTGAAAAGATTTTCAGCCGGCAGAAGTCCGCCTCCGTTCCAGACGAAATCCAAAGGCTCGCGCTGCGCGAGCTGCGGACGCTCGACCACACCCCGGTCGCGAAGGAAGAATGGGTCCGCGCAAACCACAACGGCGGATCCAATCGCGGCGCGCCGGCGGGCGATCGTGCGCGGTACTCTATTCAATTTCACCGGGAGTGGCGCCTTAGCTTCGAATGGAGCGAGGGCGACGCCTATAATGTCGACCTCGTCGAAGGCGATTGCGCGTTGTGAGGCGCACGCATAGCTCTTGACGGCCTGCCGCTGCCAACTTATGGTCGCGGTATGTCCACTCCCGAGAGATTCCAGCGAAGTTTCAGGCGTTTGGCTTTTTGTCTCATCGCAGCGCTCGTTGTGCCGGCGTACAGCGCGGCGCAGGAGCGCGTCCGCATCGGCTACGGCGCGGTGAGCGTACAATCGGGTCTCGTCGCGATCGCGAAGCAAAAAAATCTATTCGCCAAATACAATCTCGTTCCCGAGACCATTTATATATCCGGCGGCTCGATCAACCTTCAGGCGCTGATTTCGGGCAATCTGGATCTTTCACAGCTAACGGCCGCGGCTGGTGTCGCGGCCAACCTCGAAGGCGCGGACATCGTCTACATCGCGTGCTTCGTCGACAAGCTGACTTATCAACTCGTCACACGGCCGGAGATCAAAACGACAGCAGACCTGAAAGGCAAAAAACTCGGCATCAGCCGCTTCGGCTCCGCCGCCGATTTCGGCTTGCGCGTGATGCTGCGGCGCCTCGGCATCGATCCCGCGCGAGACGTGACGATCCTGCAGATCGGCGAAGAGCCGGCGCGGAGCGCGGCGGTTCAGGCGGGCAACATCGACGGGACCGTCATGAACGCGCCTTTCGGCACGCAGGCGCAGAAACTCAAACTCAACATCGTGGCGGACTCGGTGAAGATGGGCATTCCCTTCTTCGGCACGGGTCTGCTCGGCAGCCGGCACGTTCTCGAGCGCGACGAAAGGAAAGTCCTGAACCTACTCCGCGCTTATTTGGAAGCCATCAAGGTATTGAAGCTCGAGCGTGCCTGGTCGATTCAGGCGCTCGCGCAATTTACCCGTGTGACTGACCTCAAAGCCGTCGAAGAGGCTTACGACAATTTCAAAGACCAGCTTCCCAACGTGCCGCACCCGTCGCTCGAAGCGATGCAGGCGGTCGTCTCGCAAATGGCCGAGACGAGTCTTAAGGCGCGCAGCGCCGATGCGCGCAGCTACATCGACGATCGTTACCTGCGCAAGCTCGAAAGCGAAGGATTCGTGAAACGGATTTGGCAGCAATGACATGTTACATAGACCCGGTATCACCCCGATCGTAATTTCTCCGCTCGCCGCACGTTTTTCCTTCCGGTCTGAAGATAAATTGTAAAAAAACCCTGCGTATGCACCGTTTTTAGCGCGGCACGCACATTGCACCTCTAGTCTAAAAAGAAACCAGGAGGGGCAATTATGAATGCGATGCGAAAAATAATTGGGGCGGCGCTGCTGGTGATCGGCATTTCTGGATTGGCCGGCTGCTACGCCTATTACGATGACGATTATTATCATGAGCATTATCGCGGCCGGGCGTACTACCGCGACTATCCGCGCGCCTACTCCTATTCCTATTCTTATCGCGATCCCTACTACTACCGCTATTACGGCGACCGCTGGTAAGACAGGAGGGCTGGGAAGCAACCGGCAGCGTGGTTGAGACGCGTGAAACTACGGCCCGGGCCGCAAAAGCCCGGGCCGTTTTTTAATTATCGGAGTTACGCTTTTTCATTGTATTGTGTCTCTTATTTAATCGATAATATCCCTCATTAATCGGTACTTTCCCGCCCTGCTCCCGTCCAAGGCTTGGTACATTAATTGCCTATTATTTAAAACCGCTGCCGTCGACCGAACAAAACGGCGTAATTTCGAAGCATGATGTCATATCCAAATCTAAGAGGTGTAGGGATTTGCCGCTACAGTGGAGGGATTCCGCGATGAAGGGGTTGGCATTGCGGTTCATGATCATTTCCGCGCTTCTAGCGCTGCTTGCTTTTGCGGTGCAGCTCGCGGGCGCGGACAGCGGCGGCGACGAGTCGGAAATCGAGATTAAGGCGCCGCTTGATGCGATCAATTGCGCCGGAGTGCCGCCGACGATCACCGTGCTTGGCCTCACCATCGACGTCAGCCAGGTGAAAGGCGAGGATGGCGCGGTGTTCAACTGCGCAAGCCTCCTTGTCGGCGAGGTCGTCGAGGTCGAGTTGGCCAGCGATGTCCCGAATGCGACCACCGGGCTCCTCACCGCCGTGCAGATCGAAAGCGAAGGCGAGTGCCAAGGCGACGGCTGCGTGGAGATCGAGGCGCCGATCCAGTCCGCCGATCCGATCGGCCATACGATCACGATCTTGGGTCTCGTGATCGACATCAGCCAGGCCGAGATCGGAGGCGACGACGACGAGCAAGGCGATGACGACAGCCAGGGCGATGAGCCGTCCGCGCCGATCCAGCTGATCGCCGGTCAATTCGTCGAGGTCAAGCTCGCCTCGAACGTGCCGCCGCTCGTCGCAACCGAGATCGAGGTGAAGAACTCCGGCACCGGCATCGAGGTCGAGGTCGTCGACCAGAACGGCGACGAAATCGACGACGACGATGACGACGTGCAGGTCGTCGTGACCGTAACGCCGACTCAGTCGGCTGCGGTCAAGTCTAAAGCCACCAAAGGCGGGAAGAAGACCCTCACCTTCACCGCACAGAGCAAGGGTCATACAGTACTAAGCGGCCTGCCAGCAGGCCGCGCCAAGCTTCTCATCACGCGCATCCACGGCGGTCACAAAAGCTCAGCCAAGTCCTCGACGGTAGTCCAGCCGCTGCAAACGACGCACGTCGTCGCCCGTCTGAAACAGGCTAAGTAGCGCGCCGCCCGCTGCAGCCTGGTTGAAAAGCCCGGGGCGCGTATGCGCTCCGGGCTTTTTGCCTTTTATCGCTCACCGCCAGTCGTGCTTGGGATAGCGCCGCTTAAGCTGCGGCTTGAGCTTGGGATATGTCTCGCGCCAGAAGAGCGCCAAGTTGTCGGTCACCTGGAGCGGCCGGTTGCTCGGAGCGAGAATCTGAATGCGCACCGGCATACGGCGGTTCGCGATCCAGAAGCCTTCTCTCACGCCGTATAAATCCTGGATGCGCGCGGCGATCGTCGGCGGCGCGTCGGCGGCATAGGCGATCTTGACCGCGCGGCCGCCGGGCAGCTTGAGGCGCTCAGGCGCATATTCGTCGACCGCGGCCTGCTGCGCACGCGAGAGCCAGGACTTCACGACCGGCAGCACCGGCCGGTTTCTGATCTCGGCGTAGCTCACCGCGCCGTGGCATAGGTGCGCGACGATTTCCTCGCGGTCGGCGTCCCTGATCGCGGGCAGCTCCAGCTCCGGCATCCACTCGCGCAGCCGGTTGGCGCGGAGGATCCATTCCTCCACCGACTCGTCCCACTGCTCCAATTTCAAGCGGCCGGCGGCAATCTCGCGCGCGAGAATCGGCGCCGCTTCGTCCGGCGTCGCGTCGCCCGCGGCCGCTCCGTCGATGACGAGATCGCGAAAGCGCGCCTCGCTCCGCGCGACCACGCGTTTGAGCGCGGCATCGAACACGACCGTGCGAACCTGCTTCACATCGCCGGGGAAGAGTTCGCTGAGCCATTTTTTCTCTACGGCCGTCGCGAGGCTTAAGATAACGTTCAAATTGCGCTCGCGGGCGGCGCCGCGCTCCACCTCGCGGATTTCGGAAGCGACGAAGAGCGGCGCCTTGACGATGCTGTCACGCGCCAGCACTCCGCGCCGGCCGTGAACGACATCGCAGCGCTCGGTGCTTCCGATGCGCCGCGCGAGATGATCGGAGAAGCCGACGAGCACGCAGCGCCGGATCCTCTCCGGCTCTGCGCTCTTATCGGATGTGTCGAGGCCTTCTTCGCTTGCGATGCGGAGAAACTGCTCGACGAGCGGGCCCACCTGGCGTGCCGCCTGGGCGTTGATACCGGCGCGCCGGCAGACTTCGGTGTCGAAGCCGTTTTTCTCGGCGTAGCGCAACGCTCGCATAAGCACGAAGAAATCCGAGTCTGCCGCGCCGGCGAAAATCTTCCCGCTCTGCTCTTCAAGGCGCTCGCCTTGGCGCCGCAGCAGCAGGCCGCGCCCCTGCGTCAGCGCCGCGATGAGCGCGATGTCGCGCACGCAATCGTATCCCGCCGACGCGAGCAGCATGCGCGCATAGCGCGGATGGAGAGGAAATCCGAGCATCCGGCGCCCCATCGAAGTGATCGCGCCGCCCGGTGCTTCGATAGCTCCCAAATCCGCGAGCAAAGCCTCGGCGCGCTCGACGGCGCGCGGCTCGGGCGCTTCCAGCCAGCGAAAGTTTTTCACGTCGGCGATGCCCGCCGCTTTAAGCGTGAGAATTACCTCGGCGAGGTCGAGCCGCTTGACCTCGGGGATCTCCTGGGCGGGCCTGCCGGCGTGCTCGTGCGCCGTCCAAAGTCGCAGACAATGTCCCGGCGCGGTCCGTCCGGCTCGCCCCGCCCGCTGATCGGCCGATGCGCGGCTGATTTTTTCGATCAGCAGCGTGTTGATTCCTCGATACGGATCGTATCGCGGGATGCGCACGAGCCCGCTGTCGACGACGAACCGCACGCCTTCGATGGTGAGCGATGTTTCCGCGACATTGGTCGCCACGACCACCTTGCGCTTTTCGCCGCGCGCGACCGCGGCGTCCTGTTCTCTCGGCGGCAATTCACCGTGGAGCGGAAATACCGCAAAGTCCCGCCCGAGGACCGACCGTGCGGCCTCGACGGTGCGGCCGATCTCGTAGGTCCCCGGCATGAAAACGAGCGCATCGCCCTCTTGCTGCTCGCGGACGAGACGCTGAAGCTCGGCGGCGGCGAGATCCCATACAGGCGTTGGGCCGGCCGGCTTCGGCAGATATCCGATCTTGACGGGATAAGCGCGCCCCTCGGACGATATTACGCTGCACGGGGCGAGATATTTTTCGACGGACGAGGCGTCGAGCGTCGCCGACATGACAACGATCAGAAGATCCGGCCGCACGGAGCGCTGAATCTCGATCGCTCGGGCGAGCGTGATGTCGCCGTACAAATGCCGCTCGTGAAACTCGTCGAAGAGGATGGCGCCGACGTCTTTCAGCTGCGGGTCCGCGAGCATGCGCCGGAGCACGACGCCTTCCGTAGCGTAGCAGATGCGCGTCGCGGCCGAGCTCACGTTGTCGAGCCGCATCTGGTAGCCGACCTCGCCGCCGAGTTTCGCGCTGCGCGCCTCGGCCACCCAGCGCGCAAGCATGCGCGTCGGCAGCCGGCGCGGCTGCAAAATCACCGCCTGCCGGTCGCCGAGCAACCCGGCATCGAGCAGTATCTGCGGCACCTGCGTCGATTTGCCGGAACCGGTCGGCGCGGTCAGGACGACGCGCTTCGTCGTCTTCAGCTCCTCGAGCAGCCGCTGCTCGATCTCGAAGATCGGCAGGTCGAGTCTAGGCATGTCCGAGGTAACTTATCATAGTGGGCCGGCCATGTTGACGCGGCCGTTCTGTGGTGTATATTTTCTGGCCGAAATCGGCCTTCAATCGCATCTTAAAGGGAGGTCTTATGGTCCTACGTTCAGCCCTGCTGACCATCTTATTCGCCTCAACACTTGCGGCCTCCGCTTTCGCGCAGCAGTCCGGCGATCAGACGGCGCAGCCCCCAGGCGCGCCGCAAAAGGCTGCACCCGAAGCGCAGAAGCAGATGCCGCCGCTCCAGCCCGAGCCGACCACGGTTCCGGGACGGCCGGACATTCCTAACGCCGAAGTCGCCCAGAAGCTGCGCAATGTCGCGCCGCTGCCGTTCGGCGCGCCGGCGGATAAATTACCGGTAGCCGAGCTCAAAGTGCCCAAAGGCTTCAAGGTCGAAGTCTACGCGAGCGGCATTCCGAACGCGCGCTCGCTCCGGCTCGGCGACAAGGGAACGGTTTTCGTCAGCAACCGCGTTCTCGACAAGGTGTATGCCGTCGTCGACAAAAACGGCAAGCGCGAGGCGAAAGTCATCGTGTCGGGCCTCGACCGGCCGAACGGCCTCGCCTTCCATCAGGGAACGCTTTACATCGCCGAAGGCACCCGCATTTCCAAGCTGGAAAAGATCGAAGACAATCTCGACAGTCCGCCGAAGCCGGTCGTCATCTACAGCGACTTCTTGAACCACCAATCTCACGGATGGAAGTTCATGGCGCTCGGGCCGGACAACATGCTTTACGTCAACGTGGGCTCGCCGTGCAATATCTGCGAGCCGCCGGCGACCAACGGCCAGCTCCGGCGCATCAGCCTCGACGGCAGCAAAGCCGAAGTCTACGCGCGGGGCGTCCGCAACTCGGTCGGCTTCGACTGGCACCCGGTGACCAAAGAGCTTTACTTCACCGACAACGGCCGCGACTGGGTGTCGGAGGATCTCCCGGAAGACGAGCTCAACCGCGTGACAAAAATGGGGCAGCATTTCGGCTTTCCCTATTGCCATCAGGGCACGTTCACCGACCGCGAACTGGGCTGGGGCCGCTCGTGCGACGAGTTCGAAAAGCCGGTCGCGCTGCTCGGGGCCCATGCCGCCGCGCTCGGCATGCGCTTCTACACCGGCAAGATGTTTCCGCGCGAATATCAGAACGCGATCTTCATCGCGCGCCACGGCTCGTGGAACCGAACCAAGAAGATCGGCGGCGACGTAGTCGTCGCGAAATTGAATAAGGACGGCAGCGTGAAATCCGTCGAGCCGTTTCTCACAGGCTTTCTCAAGAACAACGAATTTTCCGGCCGGCCGGTCGACGTGCAGGTCATGAAGGACGGATCTCTGCTCGTCTCCGACGACCACGCCGGCGCGGTCTACCGCGTGAGCTACGGCAACGGCAAGGCCGGCGCGAATTGAGCGTCCGCGCGCTCGCGGTTATTTTTTTGGGCGCCGTGCTCGCCTCGGCGCGCGCCGGCATCGCCGCGGAGCCGATCCAAACGCGCCTCGCTCCGTGCCTCGCCTGCCACGGCGCGCAAGGCCGGTCGGAAACTCCACTGGTGCCTTCGCTTGGCGGCCAGCCCGAATTTTATCTCAGCGTTCAGCTTCTCATGTTCCGCGAAAAGATTCGCGACGTTCCGCCGATGACGGAAATGCTTCACGGCGTCGGCGATGCGGACCTTCAATCGATGGCCGCATCGCTCGCCAGGCTGCCGCCGACGACGCCGTTGTCGGAGCCTATGGACCGAACGCGCATCGACAGAGCCCGCGCGCTCATCGAGCAGCACCGGTGTAATTTCTGTCACAAGGTGGATTTTTCCGGCGGCGAGAACGTTCCGCGCCTCGCCGGCCAGCGCGAGGACTACATCGCGAAAGCGCTGAGAGATTACAAGAGTAACGCGCGCCGCGGCTACGACGCGTCGATGGCGGACGTGCTCTACCCCCTGAGCGACACTCAGCTCCTCGACCTCGCCTACTTTCTGTCGCATCAGCCCTGAGAAAATATTTGGGCCAAGCAAGATTCGGGTGGAAAGAAAGCCCGCGAGCGTTTAGTCTACAAGCATGAACGATTACGCCAGAGTCGAAAAAGCGATCCGTTATCTCAAAGGCCGTTACCTCGACCAGCCGGACCTCCGGACCATTGCGGAAGTCGCCGGATTGAGCGAGTTTCACTTTCAGCGCCTCTTTTCGCGCTGGGCCGGCATTTCGCCCAAAGCGATGCTGCAGCTTTTGACCGCGCAGCGCGCCAAGGCGCTGCTGCGCGACTCGCGCAGCGTCCTCGACGCGGCGCTCGACGCCGGCCTCTCGGGGCCCGGCCGCCTCCACGATCTTATGATTGCGGTCGACGCCGTTACGCCCGGGGAGTTTAAAAGCTACGGCTCAGGGGTTGAAATCAGCTACGGCTTTCACGCGACGCCCTTCGGCGTCTGCATGATCGGCGCAACGGCGCGCGGCGTCTGCCGGCTCTCCTTTTTAGATCAAGACAACCGTAAGAGCCGCGTCGAGCTCTTCGATGAGTTCAGGACCGAATGGCCGTGCGCGACTTTTCACGAAGACTCGCCCATCACCGCTCGATTGGCGCGACGGATTTTCAGCCGCGGCGCGGCACGCGCGCCATTACGGGTGCTTCTCGTCGGCACCTCTTTCCGTCTAAAGGTCTGGCAGGCGCTGCTGGAGATCCCGTTCGGCCGCGTCGCTTCCTACAGCGACGTGGCGCGCTCAGTCGGCGCGCCCGACGCCTGCCGCGCAGTGGGCTCGGCCGTGGGCGCCAATCCGGTCGCCTACTTGATCCCGTGCCACCGCGTGATTCGCGAGACCGGCGTCATCGGTCAGTACCGCTGGGGGGCGGAGCGTAAGATCGCGATGCTCATTTGGGAAAACGGCGCAAGC
Organism: Binatia bacterium; assembly: GCA_035259465.1. Classification (GTDB taxonomy): domain Bacteria; phylum Desulfobacterota; class Binatia; order UBA9968; family UBA9968; genus JAJPJQ01. The sequence continues at coordinate 3,743 of DATFWH010000354.1, read as the reverse complement.
TGTGCGATAAAGAATCCTCAGAAGGCAACCATGCCGGCAGCGAAACAATTTTCGAGGTGATCTATGCCGCGAATACCGTACGTTGATTTCACGTCCGTCGCCGACCCCGAGATCAGAGGATATCTCGATCGCGCGCGGCGCGAAGGAACGCCTCGGCCCGAGAGCCAGGCGGTCCGCGCGCACAATCCCAACGTTATCCGCGCTTTCTCCGAGGCATGGGACCTGACCTTCCGCAACGGGGTCGTCGATCACGCCTTGAAGGAGCTTTGCCGCGTTTACGTCTCGAAATCGATCGACTGCGAGTATTGAGGCGTGCAGCGATCCGTCCAGGCTGGACGGAAAGGACTCACCGAGGCGAAGTACGACGAGCTGCTGAACTTTGCTTCGTCGAATAAGTTCACCGAGCGCGAAAAAATCGCGCTCACGTATACCAGCGCGATCGTATGGAACTCCGATATCGCCGACGATGCGCTGTGGGCGAAGCTGCACGAGCACTTCAGCATTCCGGAGCTCGTCGAGCTCGGCTTTTTCATCGCGTTGACCCTTGGGCAGCAGCGCTGGATCAAGACGCTCGGCATCGGGCATAACGAGACGCTCGCAGATACGTCGGCCGGCTTGACGGCATCCGCCGCCGCGGTCAACAAGCGCGAGTAATTCGCCCGAGACAAAATCCAGCCATGAGCGCAGACACAAACGCTTTTGCCCATGTCCCCTTGGACATGAAAACGACCGCGGCGGCCGCCGCGTTCGTAGAGAGCGTAACCTACGATCGGATTCCGAGCGAGGCGATCCGTATCGGCACGCGCTGCCTGCTTGACGGTCTAGGCCTTTATGTCGCCGGCTCCGAAGAGCACGCCGTCAAAATTCTCATCGACGAAGCCGAAGAAACCGGCGGGCGGCCCGAAGCGCTGCTTCTCGGACGCGGCGCGAAAGTGCCCGCGCCGGCCGCCGCGCGCGTCCTCGGAACGGCCGGCCACGCGCACGACTGGGACGACAGCCAGGTGAGCCGCGACCCGGCGCACGTCTACGGTCTCTTGACGCACCCGACAATCCCGCCGCTTTCGAGCGCGCTCGTCACGGCGCAAAAACTCGCGCCTGTCGACGGCAAGCGCTTCATGCTCGCGTTTCTCACCGGCGTCGAGGTCGAATGTAAAATTTCCGAATGGATGCCGCCGCAGCATTATCTCCGCGGCATGCACTCGAGCGCCACTGTAGGTACTTTCGGCGCATACGCGGCGGCGGCGAAGCTCCTCGGTCTCGGGGGCGAGCGGTTGCTCGGAGGCTTCGGCATCGCGGCGAGCTTCGCCGCCGGCATCCGCTGCAACTTCGGCACGATGACGAAGCCGCTGCACGTCGGCCGCGCGGCGGAAAACGGCGTGCTGGCGGCGCGGCTGGCGGCGCGCGGCTTCGGCGCCGACCCCGCGGCGCTCGACGGGCCGTGGGGCTTTTTCGCCGTTCACGGCGGCGGCGTCGGCGAGGACAAAATCGCTCAGGGTTTCGGCAAGGTCTGGAGCATCGTCGACCCCGGCGTCTCGATCAAGCCCTATCCCTGCGGCGTGCTGACGCACCCGACGATCGACCTCATGCTGAAGCTCGTCACCGAGCACGATGTCGCTGCCGACGATATCGACAGCGTCAAAGTCTACGCCGGCACGAATATTCTAAAACCGATTCGCTATCCCGTAGCGGCGAACCATCTGCAGGCGAAATTTTCGCTGCCCGCGGCGCTGGCGATGATCGTGCTCGCCCGCAGGGCCGGCAAGCGCGAGTTCTCCGACGGCTTCGTCGCGAGCGCGCCGATGCAGGCGATGCAGCGGCGGATTCAGACTGCGCTCGATCCGGAGATCGAAAAGCTCGGCTTTGACAAGATGCGCTCGCGCATCGCGATTCGATTGAAAAGCGGGCGGAGTGTCGAGGGCCGGGCGGACGAGCGCTACCGCGGCGGGCCGGACTTTCCGCTGACGGACGCCGAAGTCGAAGCGAAGGCGCGCTCGTGCTGCGAGGGCGTCTTGGACGAAAAAAAACAGGCGGCTCTCATCGAGGCCGCCTGGTCGGTGACGAAACTTCAAGACGCAAGTAAGTTAATGGAATCTGTTAACCCGTAGATTCACCTCGTGACCGTCGTTTCTCCTTCCTGAGTATTTCTCGCCGTATTCGGCCGCTGCTGCGGCGCGGTCTTTTCGCTCAGCTGCGGTGCGCTGTTTTCCTGTTGCGAGGCGCCGTTTTGCTCTCTCCGCGTGACCTGCACCTTGCCGCCCTGGAGCTCGCGGTCGAAGCCCGGGAGGATCGCTCTGAAGAAAGCGTTTTCCACGAGCTTGACGATCATCTGCCAGGTACTCGTCTGCGGCGACTCGACGTCGCCGGTGATCGGAACCTTGGTCGCAATCTCCTGCCGCGGCCGGTTTTTCAATACATTCGAGAGTCCCTGGATCACCTTGACGTAGGCTTTATGCCAGAAGCTCTCTTCCTCGCCCGGGCGCTGGTCGACTACCTCCAGCCCGCTGAACAGCGGCTTGACGTAGCCGTCGATCTTCCCCTGGCGGATCTTGATCTCCGAAAACATCGAGAAATTCCCCGCGGCGACGTCGAAGTTGGCATAGGACCGCATGAGATCGCTCATCGCCGCCATGTCGGTGTTCTCGATCGCGAGATTTAGATCGACGTCCGGCCCTTTATCCTCGGGGCGAAAGGCCACATCTATGCGCGTTGCGCCGCTGCCCTGGAAGCGGCCTGTGATATGCGCGCGCGCCGGTCCTTCTTTAAAGTGGTTGCTCAAATTCTCGAGAACGATGTTCGCGTTGTCCAAAAAGACGCGATACGGCTTCGGCTGGGCGACCTGGTTGACGTAGCCGATGCGGCCGTCGATCTCGAGTCGTTGAAGCTTGAACTCGAGGTCGGATTTGTTAGCCGTCTGGCGCGCGGTCTTCCCCGCCTCCTTGGTCGCCTTCTCGGTCGGCGCGGTCGAGACGTCCTGATGCAGATAATCGGCGTCGAGCCCTTTGACGGAAATAGTGCCGAGCTGCACATTCGCAATCTCGCTGTTGTATTCGACCGCTCCCTTCGCCGAGAGCGTGCCCTTGCGCACGTCGAACTGATATCGCTCGGTGATCGGCTTGAAATAGTCGAGTGTGATCTGCTGGAGATCAAGATCGCCCTTTAAGCCCATGTAAGGCTTGGCCAGAAAATCGGCATAGCCCTGGAACGTCGCTTTGCCGGTATCGAAGACGACGGCGGTGAACTCGACAGGCGAAGGATACACTCCCTTTTCGGACCTCACGTTGCGGATATTCTCCGCCTCGAAATTGACTTTCGTCAAGTGCAGCGGCTTGAACGGTCCCCGGTCCGCGTAGGTGATGTCCGCGTTGCTGATCGCGAAGCGGTTGATCAGCAGCGGGTACGCGGCATAAAGCGCGTCCTGCCAGCCTTTGTCTTTCACAGGGGTCGGATTCTTCGCCTCGGCGGCGAAATTCGCGAGGTTGAGATACAGCTTGGGATCGTTGATCTGAAAGTCGCCGACCAGCCGGCGGTGGAGCATCGCCTTCCAATGCACGCTGGCGTGGAGGTCAGGGATATAGGCGATGGGCGGATCGGGATGTGCGTTTTGATAAAGATACATTTCCTTGAGGTCGAGCGACATCCCGATCGGATGAAAATCGAGCTTGCCGATACGCACGCTGTAATCCTTCAGGCGGGCGTTCATGTCGCGCTCGACTTTGCGTCTCAGCGGCTCGTCGATCAAATAC
>DATFWH010000353.1:0-5700 GCA_035259465.1 Binatia bacterium | reverse complement strand
GACGCCGAGATCGGCGGCGAAGCCGGCGGCGTGCACCGGCCCCGCGCCGCCGAAGGCGTAGATGACGAATTCTTCCGGCAGATAACCCGTGCGCACGACCTGACGCCGGATGAGATCGGCCATCTTGCTGTTGACGATCTCGACCACGCCGGCGGCGGCGTCGTGCGTCTTGAGCTTCAGCGGGCCGGCGATTTTTTCCTCGACGGCCTTGATCGCCTTTTCCTTGTTCAAAACTTTTTTACCGCCGAGAAAGTAATTCGGGTCGATGACGCCGAGGACGAGGTCGGCGTCGGTGACGGTGACCTCTCCGCCGCCCGAGTCGTAGCAGACCGGCCCCGGGCTTGCGCCCGCGCTCTTGGGGCCGACGAGCAGGCGGCCGGTATCGGGCTCGACGCGCGCAATCGTGCCGCCGCCCGCGCCGATCGACTCGATGTCGATGATCGGCTGCAGAACGCGGAAGCGCTCGACGATCGGCTCCGGCGCGTAGCGCCAGTAGCCTTCGGTGATGAGGCCGACGTCGAAGCTCGTGCCGCCCATGTCGGTCGTGATCACGTTCTTATGTTTCAGCAGAGTCGCCACGTGCGCCGAGGCGATCATGCCGCCGGCCGGGCCGGATTGGAGATTGGCGATCGCGGAGACTTGCTCGCGGTGGGCGACGCCGCCGTTGCCTTGCATGACGAGCAGCGGCTCTTTAAGGCCGCCGTCGCGGAGTTTCTCGTCGAGCCCTTTAAGGTAGCGCTCGACGGTCGGGCCTAAGTAGCTGTTGAGAATTGCCGTATTCGCGCGCGCGTACTCGCCGGCAACTTGCGATAGCGCGCTGCCGAAGGACCAATAGACCCAGCGCGACGGGTCGGCCTCGACCGCGAGGCTGCGGATCTCTTCCTCGTGCTTCGGGTTCGCCCACGCGTGCAGCAGGCTGACCGCGATCGCCTCGACTCTCTCGTCCTGGATGAGGCGGCGGATCGCATCCATCACGTCCTCGCGGTTCAGCGGCACGACGATCTCGCCACGGTAATCGACGCGCTCGCGCACTCCTATTATGAGCTCGCGAGGGACGATCGGCTCCGGCTTGGTGACCCACGTTACATGGCGGATGTCGTCTTCCGACAAGCCGTCGACGCGCCCGATAGCGCGCATGATCTCGGTCGTGTCTTCGAAGCCTTTGGTGGTGACCAAGCCGACCTTGACGCCGCTGTGCGTGATGAGTGCGTTGGTCGCGACAGTGCTGCCGTGCTTGAAGAGTGTCGTGCGATTAAGCAGCTCTTTGCGGTCGACGCCGACGGTCTGCGCCGCTTCGGTTAGCGCGTCCATGACGCCGCGCGAGAAATCGTCCGGCGTGGTCGACGCCTTCGCGGTCCAGACCCGGCCCGCTTCGCTCATGACGACCGCGTCCGTGAACGTTCCGCCGGTGTCGATGCCGATGATGTATTGTTCCCGCGCCGGCATGATTTTCCTCTCGCGAAGTGCTTTCAAGCAGAGATATGAGAGGGGAGGAGGGAAGTCAAGGCAAGTGAGAAGGAGCAGGTGCTCTCAACTTGGCTAGCGACGCGCGGGATCGGCCATGGCCGGCCCATCCTCGCAGCGCATCCATGCAGGCCAGTGAATGTTTATTATCACAGGGAACGAATTCGCCTCGGCTTGTGCCAGGCGCGCCGGGTCGCTCAGATCGTAGAGATAAACCCCGGAGGGGGCGATGTTCCAATACGTGGGTGTACGCGAAGGCACCACAAAAGAATCGATGCGCGCGCCGATCGCTTCAAGGTAGCGAATGAGGTCGTCGGGCGGTCTGCGAATCGGCGAGACGTCCGCCGTCACGAGCCATACTCGCGGCGCACCGCGAAAGCGGTCGAGCTCTTCGAGATAGCTCCTGCTGTCGCCGAGGTGGCAGCCGCCGCTCACATAATCCCCGGGCCGAAGCCCGAACCGCGCGCCGTAAAAGGCTACCGACGCGCCGCCGCGCCAGTAAACGTAAACCGCGTCGCCGGGCCGCCGTCGCGCTTGCATGTAAGCGAGCGCAGGTTTCACGTCCTGGATTCGATAGACGGGAGGCGTCACCGCGATACGATATAGAGCGGGAGCAGCGAACGCGACCAGTAGCGCCACAGCAGCGACTGGAGAGAACTCTGCCGCGCGCAGGCGCGTCCATTCGATGGCCTCGGCGATCGCCAGCAGAAAACCCGGCACAAGGAAAAGTAACAAACGATCGCTGAAGGGATATTGACGCGCGGCCGCGGCGGCGACCGCGAGTCCGATCGGCAATATGAGGAAGAGCGCGGCGCCGCGTCTACGGCGAAAAAGCAGCGCGAGACCAAGGGCGGTGAGCGACAGATATAGGATCGACGCGGGGTACGCGAGCGCTCCGGGACCTCCGCTTCCGAATAATTCGTTTAATTGTCGAACAGGCCAAAACGTTGCGACACCTCGGAGCGGATTGATCGGCTGCATTGCGCGCGCCCAAAAGCGATTCATGTATTCGCGAGTTCGCTCCGACATCGTCAAAAGCTCGGCCCCGACGACGCACGCAGTCGATACTCCCCAGATAGCCAAAACGGCACAGAGACGTCGCGCCGAATCCTTCTCGAGCCGGCGACTCTGCGCCGCGAGAGACAAACCGATACCGGCCAGTATAAAAACAGCCGCGTACGAGAACCATACAAATACGGCGCCGACAAGCGCCGCCCAAAGCGCCCGCCGCGGGGAGAGATCCTCGGTTTTTTCGATATCGAGCGCGATCCAAAGCAGGACAACGGCCGCGAGCACATCGGTCGAGTACTGCTTCGCTTGCGCGGCATAGAAAACAAACGGCGTGGCGACCGCGAAAAGCGTTACGGCTATGGGGGCGGCGAATCCGACAACCGCGCGCTGGGCGACTCGAGGGAAAAGGATGAGCGCCGCGAGCGAGCAAAGCAGGGGAAAGAGCCGGAGCGTATATTCACTGGGGCCTAATAGCGTAACGGCGGCTTTCTCGGCCAGCAAAAAACCTTTCGGCGCGGCTTGTGAGTAGGCGAGAGGGGTGGTGAGCAGCATGCCGAGGGGCCGCTCCAAAATATTTCGCGCGATGCCGATCTCGTCGAGCCATAGCGACGTGTTCGCCGCGTACTGCCACAGTCGCAACGCGGCGCCGAGAATAAGCAGCGCGGCTATGACGAATTTTACGGCGAGCGATCGCCGTTCGTCCGAATCGACGGGAGTTGGACTATTTTTCAAACTGGACGTCGAAATCTTTTCCGCCCTTAGCGTATTTGACGAGATAATGGATGGTCTTGCCGCAGCGGTCGAGCGTCCAGCGCTCGGCGGCGCCTGTCTTGGTTTGCGATGCGTCGAGTGTTTCGGTTTTGACGATCTTTCGCTCCGCGCAGTTTTTGTCTCGCGGACCGTCCATGATCATGATCATCTGCGCCACGTCATCGCGCGGCTTCGGCGAATCAGCGGCGGCTGCGGATCCCGCGAGAAGGGGTGCGAGAAGGAGCGCGGCGATGCGTTGAGCAAAGATCGCCGGTGCGCGCATGTCAGTTGATCGCCACCGCATCGATGCTGTCTAAACGGATCACAATGCGCCCGTAGGTCTGGTTGCGCACCTCGATGGCGTCGTTGCCGATCATTTTAACAAAGACGGCGCCGATCGTTTGTCCTCGCACATAAATGTTGAGTCCCTTTTTTTCTTTGGCGCTGCGCTCGAAAAGCTCCTGGTAGGCTTGCGACAGCGATTTGGCGTCCTGCGCGCTGACGCGCGGGACATGAATGCCTGAGAGCGTCAGGAGAGCGACGATGGTGGCGATGAAAACCGATTGCTGCATAGTCATGTTGCCCTCCTTAATATTATGGCGATGCTATATGGGGTTACCGACAGCGTCAACCGGCAATCATGTTTAAACGAGTCGCGAACATCCAAACGGCGAGCAAGCCGAGGAACGCGGCGCCGATCCAGAGCGCGACGCCCAGGATCAACGATTGCGCGCCGGCAACTTTCAACGATTCCCGCGAAAGGCCGGCGCCGATGAGAAAAAGTGAAAGTGTGAGTCCCGTTACAGCGGCTCGCTTGATGAACTGATACGCCGTTTCATGCTCCGGCCAAAGCGAGCGCACGGCGGCCGCGAGGACAAAGAATAGAATGAACCATGGGAAACCGACCAGCGCGGCTCTCCGCCGCTTAAGCAGCCCTAAAGCGAGCGCCAGCGGGAGTATCCATAAGGTACGGACGAGTTTCACCGTCGTTGCGACGGCCAGCGCCTCGTCGCCGTATTTCGCGGCGGCTCCGACGACGGAGCTCGTATCATGGATTGCGACAGCAGCCCACAAGCCGAAAGCGCTCTCGCTGAGGCCCATGGAATGTCCGAGCAATGGAAAAATGAAAAGCGCGATTGCGTTCAGAGAAAAAACAATCGCCAGCGCGACCGACATCGCTCGGGCGTCGGCCTCAATGGCGCTGCCGACGGCGGCAATTGCGCTGCCGCCGCAGATCGATGTTCCAGCCGAGACCAGCAGCGTAGTGGTGCCGTCGATGCGCAGCAGCCGCCCAAGGGACCAGCCGGTGATCATGATCGCCGCGATGCTTATGGCTGTAACGTGTAGACCAACCATTCCGGCTTTCAACATTACGGCGACATTCAACCCAAATCCCAAGCCGACCACCGATGCCTGAAGCAGTAAACGCGATTTCGCGGTGGCTCGCGGGGCCGGATTTCCCGGACCGAGGCCAAAGAAAAGGCCGAGGGCCAAAGCCACGGGGGGCGAGACCCGGCCGGCGACGATAGCCGCGGCGGCAGCGCAAAAGCCGAGAAGTCGTACGAAGTAGGACACCGGTTGGAAGACAGCTGCGAATCAGCGCTTGTATAATCGGTCGAAAAACTTTTCCTCGTCGAGCTCTTTGACGAAGCTCATGTCGACGAAGTCCTCGGGCTTCGCGGACTTGAGCTTGGGCGTTTTCACTGCAAGCTCGTCGAGGATCGTCTGCACGCCCGCGAGCGTCGGATAGGGTTTGTCGGGAACCGCCTTAAGACTGACCTCGCGGTAGGTCTCCTCGAGCGCCTCGCGGTCCGTCGTCTGGAGATACTTGCTTAAAATCTTGATGCTCGCCTCCTTCTGCGTCTTGTAGAAATGAATCGCTTCGGACGACGCGCGCATCACAGACGTGATGATGTCGCGGTGCGCCTTGATGTACGCGCGCGAGGTGACGAGCGCGGTGAGCTGGTACGGAATATTGAGCTGCGCCATGTCGATCAGCGTGTTGTAGCCCATCTTTCGCGCGGTCAGTGTGAACGGCGGCGTGATGATCGTCGCCTGTACGTTTTTGGATTGCAGCGCCGCGGCGCGCGCGGTCTGCGCGCCGATTTGCAGGAGCGTCACGTCCTTGTCGGCATTGAGCCCGACTTTGGCGAGCGCCATCTTGACGCTCAAGTCGGTCGCGCTGCCGAAGCGACTGATCGCGATCTTTGCCCCTTTCAGCTGCTCTACGGTTTTTATCTCGGGCAGCGAGACCAGGCTGTACGGGAAGGTGTTTAAGAAGCTCCCGAACATGACGACGTCGACGCCCGCGACGCTCGCGCCGACGGAGGCCGAGCCGTCCGCCTGCGTGATCGGCACCTCGCCGCTCATCATCGCCGAGATGCCGAGCGAGCCGCCGGCCATGAAGATTAGCGTGACGTCGAGGCCGTATTTGCGGAAGAGGCCGGCCTGCTGCGCGATGATGACCACTGCCTG
>DATFWH010000352.1:0-9095 GCA_035259465.1 Binatia bacterium | reverse complement strand
CCGCCTTATGGCGCGTTGGTCGGGTCCCAGCAGGTGCGGAGATTCTCCTCGAAGCCATCGAGGACGCGCATGTCCTCCCCTGAAAGCTCGAAGTCGAAGACGTCGGCGTTCTCGACGATGCGCCGCGGCTTCGAAGATTTCGGGATCACGACGTACCCCTTCTGCAAGGCCCAGCGGATCAGCACCTGTGCCGTCGTCTTCACGCCGTCCGGGCGCGCGAAATTTTCCAGCACGGAGAGGCGCCGCCACGCCGGCGCCGCGGCACCGTTCTTGGAATATTTTTGCGCGATCGCCATGAGCCTGGGATCGTTCAGCCTCCGGCCGTGCGTCAACGGGCTGTAGGCCTCGATGGCAATGCCGCGCGCGCGGCAGAAATCGACCAGCTCGCGCTGCTGCAGGTACGGATGGATCTCGACCTGATTCGCCGCGGGGACGACATCGCTCTCTTGCAGCAGCTCCGTCATATGGCGGACTGTGTAGTTGCTCACGCCGATCGAGCGCGCCTTCCCATTGGCCCGCAGTTTTTCAAAAACCTTCCAGCTCTGATGGCGCCGGCGCACGGGAAAATGGATCAGGTAGAGATCGACGTAGTCCATTTTGAGGCTGCCGAGACTCGTATCCAGCGCGCCTTCGGGATCGCCGTGGTCGTCGTTCCACAGCTTGGTCGTGACGAAAATTTCTTCGCGGGGAATGCCGCTCGCGCGGATCGCCGCGCCGACGTCGGCTTCGTTGCCGTAACCCGCCGCCGTGTCGATATGGCGATAGCCCGCCTCCAGCGCCGCCGCGACCGCGACCTCGCAGGTCCGTCCTGATCGCACCTGCCATACGCCGAAGCCGAGCTGCGGAATCGTCTGCCCGTCGTTGAGCTTAATCCTGCTGTCGATCGAGAGCGCCATAAAAGTTCCTCGTGCGCGCGCAGCTATTATGGTACAGGATTAATCGTGACCCTCAATATAGTTTCGCCGGGAAAGGAAAAATCGCTCGCGGAGCGCATGCAGGCGCTTGGCGTTCGCGAGGAGGATATCGAGGAGCAGTTCGTCAGGTCGTCCGGCGCCGGCGGGCAAAAGGTGAACAAGACGTCGTCGTGCGTCGTGCTCCATCACCGCCCGACCGGCATCCGCGTCAAATGCCAGCAGGAGCGCTCGCAGGCGCTCAACCGCTTTCTCGCCCGGCGCCTGCTCCTCGACAAGATCGAGGCGCAAATCAAAGGCGCCGCGTCGGCGGCGGAGCAGGAGATCGCGCGCATTCGCCGCCAGAAGCGCCGGCGCTCGCGTCGAGCGAAAGAGAAGATGCTCGAGACCAAGCGCAAGCAGGCGGAGAAAAAGGCCGCGCGCGGTCCGGTGCGCGGCTACGACGAATAGCGTCCCAGACAATTAACTCCAACCTCGTGAACGAATCCCTATCGCGGCTTTCCAGCCGAAGCCTGTCCCGCGCGATGAAGCTCTCCCCGCTCACGTTGTACGTGCTGGCCGCCGTCAGCCAGACTTCGGGTTCGTCGGGCGCCGCAATGCTCGGGCCGTTTTTCATGAAAGCGCACGGCTACTCGATCGCGCTCGCCGGCATCCCGCTCGTCGCAAACGGCGTCGGCCGGGTCTGCTCGGATCTTCTGTCCGGCGTGATGGCGACTTACTTAAGCCCGGGAGCCCTCCTGATCGCCGCGACCGCGATCGGCATCATGACGAGCGTGGCAGGCTATGTCTTCCTCGATCACATGCCGGTGTTCGTCATGGCGTGGATCGTTTTCGGCTTGACCGAGGCGATGTTCGCACTCGCGCTCCGCAAAGTCGGCTTCGACCAGGCCGCGCCCGAGCGCCAAGGACGCATCCAAGGCCTCATGGCTTCTGCTTTGGGAATCGGCTTCACGCTCGGCCCGCTCCTGGGAGGCTTCGTCGGAAACCGGCTCGGAGCCGACGGCCTTTTTTTCGTCTACGCGGTGCCGCAATCGATCGCTTTCATTTTTATTCTCACCGCCGGCGCGCACCGATACCGAAGAGCGGCTCGTCCCCCCGCCGCGGCGGTTTGGCGCGAAGCGGCCGTGCTGCTCAAAAAGCCGCCGTTTCTCGCGTCATGCCTGGCGATCTGCCAGTCGTTCTTCTTTTTGACCGGCGTGACGCGCGTCGCCTTTCCGTTTCTCGCGACGAATTATCGCGGTCTGACCCTCGATGCCGTGGGAGCGCTGGTGTCGATATCGCGGCTGACCGATACGCTTGGGCGCTTCACCGGCGGCTGGCTTTGCGATCGGGTCCGTTCGAGCCGGGTGATTTTGCTCGGCGTCGCGCTCGGTGTGCCGATGTTCGCCGTGCAAGGCTACGGCTCGGGATATTTGACGCTCCTGATTCCGCTCGCGATCATGACAATGGGCTTCGGCTTCACCAATGTAGGCGCGACGACCTTCGCGCTGCAGTCGGCGACGGCCGGCACCAAGGAGCTGGGTCTCGGCGTATCGCGGGCATCGACCTCGATCGGGCAGACGCTCGGGCCGCTAGTCTGCGGGGCGCTGATTGAAGAGATGGGCTACGAGCCCGGTTTCCAGGCGATGGCGGTTATCTCGCTCGTCGTTCTTTGCCTCGTCTGGCTCGGTTTAAACAAGCAACCGTCTCGTCGCTCTCGCGAGGCGTAGCCGACGACGTCCGCGCGAGCCTTATTGAATTCCCGCGGCCTTCAGGTAACGCAGATCGACGAAGCGCTCCGCCGGCGGCGGGGGGTTGGGAACCACTCCGGCATCCGCCATCAGCGCGAGCACGCGGCTGAACGCCGCGAGATCGATCTCGCCTCGCTTCGGCAGAACTTTTTTGCCTGAATCGTGGTACGGCGCGAAGATCTCGCGCGCGATTTCCGGCGAGGTCTTGAGCGACTCGGCGACGATCTCTTCCACTTCGGCGCGGTTCTTCGGATCGTTAATGAACTCGTACGCGGAACCGAATGCGCGCACAAAGCGGACGAGCGTTTTTTGGTTCTTCTCGCCCCATTCGCGCCGCGCCATATCGACGTTGAAAATGAGATCGGAGCCCGCCTCGTAGTTGAAGCCGAGCCGAGGGTATCCCTGCCGGATCGCCGCCAAGTCGTCCGGCTGGCCCATCGGTACGGCGGCGCATTCGCCGGCTTTGAGACAGTCGAAGCGCGCGCCGGTGCCGACGACCGCCTTCGTCTTGAAATCGGAGGGCCTAACGCCGCGATGGGCGAGCAACCGCACCGTCGATAGCGTGATCGTATCGCCGGGAGTGGACAGGCCGATCACCTTTCCTTTCAAGTCGGCGAAGTTCTTGATCTGCGGATTGACGATCAGGCTGTACACCGGATTCAGCGTTTGCGCGGCGATCGCGGCCGAAGGCGAGCCCTGGAGCGCCGCCTGGATCATATACGGCGTCGCGTTCCTGCCGGTGTCGACCTCACCCTTGTCCAGCGCCGCAACGATGCGGTCGGTGCCGCCGGGGATGGGAACGACGACGAGATCGATCCCCTCGCGGACGAAAAATCCCTTCCGCTCGGCCACGGTGAGAGGGAGCGACGACAGGCTGCCGGCGGAGGCGGCATTTTGTCCGTAGCGCAACTTGATCGGTTCCGCCGCTAGGGCGGCATCGGTCAAATTGAGCAAAAACACACCGGCGAAGATTGCCATGACGGCTCGTGTCATGAGAGGTCTCCTTATCAGTCGATAACGCGGCGCACCCTAGCACACGCGCTAGGCATGTCAACGAGAGCACGGAGCCGGATAGAGGGTCAGTTTCAACCCTCTATCCAGAGCCGGATACCCCCTTCAAAAGCTTAAATCCTCGTTTATACTTAATCGGGCAGCAGCACAGACGCGAACGAAGCCGTCGAGGAGGGATCTATGCGACTCGATCAAGAGGGCGAGAGCAGTAACATAGAGGATCGGCGCGGATTTCGCGTCTCCCCGGGAATCGCCGGTGGCGGCATCGGCACGTTGGTCATCCTGCTGATCGGTCTTTATCTCGGCATCGATCCGAGCGCGCTCCTGCAGCAGACCGGCGTCGACACCAGCGCGCCGCCAGCCCAGCAGGCCGGCGCGCCGGACGAGATGCGCACGTTCGTCTCGCGCGTGCTCGCGAGCACCGAGCGCACCTGGGACGAAATCTTCCGCGCCAGCGGCCGCGACTACGAGCCGCCGAAGCTCGTGCTCTTCACCGGTGGGATCGATTCAGCCTGCGGCTTTGCGCAGACCGCGGCCGGTCCGTTTTACTGTCCCGAGGACCGCAAGGTTTACATCGATCTGGATTTCTACCGCGAGTTGCGCGACCGTTTCCAGGCGCCCGGCGATTTCGCGCAGGCCTATGTCATCGCGCACGAGGTCGGGCACCACGTGCAGAATCTTTTGGGTACGCTCGGCAAGGCGCACGCGGCCGAGAGCCGCGCCGGACGCGCCGATGCCAACGCGATCTCGGTCCGTGTCGAGCTGCAGGCGGACTGCCTCGCCGGCGTCTGGGCCGCGACCGCGAACCGCGAGCGGAAGATTCTCGAAGAAGGCGATGTCGAGGAAGGCTTGAACGCCGCCGCGCAGATAGGCGACGATCGGCTGCAAAAGCGCGCTCAGGGCTACGTCGTCCCCGAGGGGTTCACGCACGGCAGCGCCGAGCAGCGCGTTCGGTGGTTTCGCCGCGGCCTCGAGGCCGGCGATCTCCGGCAGTGCGACACGTTCTCTCGAGGGCAGGTTTAAACGGAGGACAAGCGATGGACGAACAAACGATTAGAGATTTCTACCGCGACCTCATTCGCATTAACCGGGAATCCTTCCAAGGCGAAGAGTTCGACATCGCCTACCACACACTGATGTCGGCGCTCCACTGCGCGCAGCAGCTGAAAGATATTCCTTACCTCCGGGAGGTCGAGCGCGTGGCGAACGAGCAGCTAAAATATATCGACGCCCACCACCCCGAATACGAGCATTCGACCGTTTCCGCCTCGAACCGCAACCACGTGAGCGTCTTCCAAACGCTCGCGCGCCAGGCGAGCGCGCGCGTCACGATCATTCAAAACACGCCGCGGCAGAAGGGTAACCCCTTATCCCCCTAGGTAGGCCTCGCGCACGCGGTCGTTGCCCGAGAGCTCCGCCGCGGTGCCCTCGAGGATGATTTTCCCCGTCTCCAGCACATAGCCGCGGTGGCAGATCGCGAGCGCCATCGCGGCGTTCTGCTCGACCAAAAGAACGGTCACGCCCTCCTTGTTGATCGCCTGCACGATCGCGAAGATCTGCTCGACCAGAATCGGCGCGAGCCCCATCGACGGCTCGTCGAGCAGCAGCATCTTCGGCCGCGCCATGAGGCCGCGGCCGATCGCGAGCATCTGCTGCTCGCCGCCGGAGAGCGTGCCCGCCTTCTGGCGGATTCTTTCCTTGAGGCGCGGGAACAAGCCGAACACGCGCTCCAGATCGTCCGCGCTGGCGCCGCCGCTCTGGGAATAGGCGCCGGTCTGAAGATTTTCCAAAACGGAAAGCCGCGGGAAAACGCGCCGGCCCTCGGGGACGTGCGCGATGCCGCGGCGCACGATCTCGTGCGCCGGCAGAGCGTTCAGGCGCTCGCCTTCGAGCTCGATCGTGCCGTTTTTCGCGCGCAGGAGCGCGGAAATCGTTTTCAGCGTGGTGCTTTTCCCGGCGCCGTTCGCGCCGAGGAGCGTCACCATCTCGCCCTTGTCGACGCGGAAGGACACGCCCTGGAGCGCGTGGATCGCGTCGTAGTAGACATGCAGCCCGTCAACGCGGAGCATCGCCCGCCCACTTTCCTTTGCCGAGATACGCCTCGATGACGCGGGCGTCGTGGCATACATCGTCCGGCGCGCCGTCGGCGATCTTCTCGCCGTGGTCGAGCACGGCGACGCGGTCAGAGATGCCCATGACGACGCGCATGTTGTGCTCGATCAGTAGAATGCTGCGCACTTCCGAGCCGACGAGCTTCTTGAGCAGCGCCATCAGCGTCTGCGCCTCCGACGGATTCATGCCGGCGGTCGGCTCGTCCAGCAGCAGGAGCTTGGGACGCGCCGCGAGCGCGCGCGCGATCTCGAGCCGGCGCTGATCGCCGTACGAGAGCCGCCGCGCCCAGATCTCCTCGCGCCCGACGAGCCCGACGAGATCAAGCAGCTCCATGGCGCGGTCTCTCGCGCGGGCTTCCTCGGCGTTCTTGCGCAGCGGGCGCAGCAGCACGTCGGCAAGGGTGAGCGGGATGCGTCCGTGCATGCCGACGAGCACGTTGTCGAGCACCGTCATCTCGCCGAAGAGCCGTATGTTTTGAAACGTACGGCAGATGCCCGCGCGCGTGATCTTGTCAGGCCTCAGACGCCTCAGCGCGCGCCGCTCGAAGCGGATCTCTCCTTCTTCGGGACGATACAAACCGGTCAGCACGTTGAAGAGTGTCGTCTTGCCGGCGCCGTTGGGGCCGATAAGCGCGGCGATCGTGTTTTCCTCGATCGCGAGATCGACATTCTTGACGGCGATAAGGCCGCCGAATTTTTTCGTCACCCGGCGGGCTTCGAGCAGCGCCATCTATTTCTCACCCGCCGCGCGCTGCTTGGAACCATCCGTTTTACGCGCCGTAAGCGCGGCCGAGCCCTGGCTCGGCGGCAGGAAGCCCTGCGGCCGGAAGATCATCATCAGAATTAGTATCAGGCCGAAGACCATACGCTCGTATTTCGCCGGCTCGAACTGCGCCGGAATCTGGCTCAGATCGAAACTCCCGAGAAACGGGATGACCAAAACTTCTCCCGATTGGCGGAGCGCATTCAGCCAGAGCGACAGGCCTTTCAGCAATTGCAGATTCAAGATCGTCACGATGGTCGCGCCGAGAATCGCGCCGGGGATCGAGCCCATGCCGCCGAGGATCACCATCGCGAGCACGCCGATCGACTCCATGAAGGTAAAGCTCTCCGGATTGATGAAGCCCTGCTTGGCGGCGAACAGGACGCCGACGCCGGCGGCGAACGAGGCGCCGACCGCGAACGCGAGCAGCTTCATGCGCACGACGGGCACGCCCATCGCGACCGCGGCGATCTCGTCCTCGCGGATCGCCTTCCACGCGCGCCCGATCGGCGAGTCTTCCAGCCGGCGCGTCACGAAAACGACGGCGAGCAGCAGCGCGAGCACAAGAAAATAAAAATAGATCGGATAAAGCGCGGCGGGCTCGCGATGAATGCCGATCGCATCGAGCAGCGGCTGGAAGAACAACGGCGGCCGCTGAATCGGCGTGATGCCTTGGGGCCCGTTGGTGAGATTCACCGGCTTGTCCAAATTATTCACCAGCGCGCGCACAACCTCGGCGAAGCCGAGCGTGACGATCGCGAGATAGTCGCCGCGGAGCCGGAGCACCGGCAGGCCCAGCAGCACGCCGGTGACCGCGCCGAGCGCGATGCCGCCGGCGAGAAACGCGAAGAACCAGCCGGCCGCCAGCGGAAAATGGCCGCCCGAGATGAACGCGTTCGCCTGCGGCGAGCCGAAGATCGCCCAGAGATAGGCGCCGATCGCGTAAAATGCGACGAAGCCCAAGTTCAGCAGCCCGACGAAGCCGACGACGATATTGAGGCCGAGCGCGAGCGCGACGTAGATGCCGATCTGGATGGCGACCTCGATATAATAGCCCTCGATGGCGCCCAGAAACGGCATGAGAACGATCAGCACCGCGGCGGTGAAAACGAGCTTCGCCGCGCGCGCCAAAGGCGCGTAGTAGATCAGGAACAGCGACGCTTCGAACAGCAGGAACGCCGAGACCGAGCGCGGAAACGAGTAGACGAGCACGCTCGTGAGCGCGATATACGCGGCGAGACCCACGTTGACTACAAAAACTTTACACTCGCGCGGCTCCATCACGCCCCTTCTTCCCTCACTTTTTCGCCCAAGAGACCTTTGGGACGAAAAATCAGGATCAGGATCAAAACCGCGAAGGCGAAGACGTCTTTGTACTCGGCGCCGAAGGCGCCGTTGGTGAGGACCGCAAGATACGACGCGGCGAACGCTTCCATGAGACCGAGGACGAGCCCGCCGAGGACGGCGCCGGGAATATTGCCGATGCCGCCGAGCACGGCGGCGGTGAAGGCTTTCAAGCCGGGGCCGAAGCCGCTGTAAGGATTGATGAGGCTGTAGTGGAGACCGAAGAGAACGCCTGCCGCGCCGCCCATCGCGCCGCCGACGAAAAACGTCAGCGTGATGATGCGGTCGACGGGAATGCCCATGAGCGCTGCGGCGTCTGGGTCCTGGGCGACGGCGCGGATCGCCGTGCCGAGCTTCGTCTTGTTGACGAAGAGGTAGAGCACCGCGAGCATCGCGAGCGCGGTCACGATGACGAGCAGCGACTTGAACGGGATCTCGACCGCCGCGCCGAGCGTTATGTTATAGTCGAGGATATCGAGGGTCGGGTAGTTGAGATAAAAGGTGTTGCGCCAGAGGCTTTCGAAGAGGCGGATGAAATCCTGGAGAAAAAACGACGCGCCGATCGCCGAGATGAGCGGCACGAGCCGCGGCGCGCCGCGGAGCGGCCGGTAGGCGATGCGCTCGAGCGCAGCCGCCGCGAGGCCGCTCGCGAGCATGCCCGCGAACACGATCATGAGGATCACCACGGCCGGATGCAGCGCGGCCAGCGCGCCGGAGGCGTCGAGCCCGAGCAGCAGCTCGGCGCCGACAAAGGCGCCCAGGATGAAAATCTCGCTGTGGGCGAAATTGATGAATTCGAGCACGCCGTAGACCATCGTGTAGCCGAGCGCGATCAGCGCATACATGAAGCCGAGCACGATGCCGTCGACGGCGACTTGAAAGAAAATCCCCGAGGAGAAATCCAACGCGATGCCTCTTAAGGTGGTGTATGGTAACAAATAGCGGCGGCGCCTGCCACCGCTTATCGCAATGCGGTTGACATCAGCGCCGCGCCTTCGCTACGCTCGGTCGGCGACAGGCAGGTAATCGAGCGGAGTTCCTAAAAGGAGCCGGTAAGCTTATGGCACGGTCATCGGTCATCCACGCGGCCCGCGGAAGAATCCAGCACGTCCGCACCTTCAACGACAAGCTGCTCTACGCCGACCTCGAGCAGATGCCCAAGCTGAAGCGCGGCATCTACCGGCATATCCGCATTCTCTACCGCGCGATCCTGGGTTTCCTCGAC
>DATFWH010000351.1:0-2235 GCA_035259465.1 Binatia bacterium | reverse complement strand
CCGCCGCGCCGCGCCTGGCCGAGCTGCCCGAGGCGAAGGACGACCGGCGCCGGCTCCGCCGCTGCCTCGCGCGGCGCGCGCGCCGCTCGCGCGGCTATTTCGAGTCGGTCGCCGGCGACTGGGAGCGCATCCGCAAATCCTGCTTCGACGACCGCCTCGGCTCGGTCGCCCTCGAAAAGCTCGTGCCGCGCGGGCTCGTCGTCGCGGATATCGGCTGCGGCACCGGCTCGCTCACCTTCGAGCTCGCCCGCGTCGCCGATAAGGTAATCGGCGTCGATCTGTCTCCCGAGATGCTCAAGCGCGCCGAATCCATCGCGCGCGAGCGCGGCATCGGCAACGTGGAGTTCCGCCGCGGCGACGCGGAGAAGATTCCGCTCGAATCCGCCTCCGTCGACGCGGCGTTCTCGGTCATGGTGCTGCATTTTTTACAGGAGCCCGCTCGCGCGGTCGCCGAATTGGTCCGCATAACGCGCCCCGGCGGCTCCGTCGTGCTGCTCGATCTGGTGCCGCACGCGCAGGAATGGATGCGCGACGAGATGGCGCACCGCTGGCTCGGCTTCGAGCGCGCCGAGGTGGAAAAATGGCTCCGCGCCGCCGGCTGCGAAGAAATCGAATTCGAATTGACCGGCAGCTACGCCGGCGAGAAGGCGAAGAAGAACGGGAAGAGGGCGGTGGAGATTTTCGTGGCGCGGTCAACCGTGCCTCAAGGCGGCGCGGTTGAAGCAAAAAGTTAAAAGGAAAAAAGTAAAAGTGGGGAAGAAGATTACATCGCGAACCGTTGCCGTTCATGGTTCGACAGGCTCACCACGAACGGCCTCTTTTTCCGTTCGCCCTGAGCTTGTCGAAGGGCTCTTTATTTTTGCCTTTTTACTTAAACGTTTGAGTTGACCACAGCATGAAGAACAACAGCGAAACTTTGAAACGGCTTCTTTCCAACCGCATTCTCGTCATCGACGGCGCGATGGGCACGATGATCCAGGCGCTCAAATTGGACGAGGCGGCGTTCCGCGGCGCGCAGTTCAAAAATCACCAGCGCCCCCTCAAGGGCTGCAACGATCTCTTATCGCTCACGCGCCCCGACGCGATCGAGAGCATCCATAAACAATTTCTCGCCGCCGGCGCGGACATCGTCGAGACCAACAGCTTCAACTCCCAGGCGATCTCGCTCGCCGACTACGCGCTCGAGGATCAAACCTACGCGATCAACCTCGCGGCGGCCAAGTGCGCGCGCAAAGCGGCCGACGCCGCCTCCACGCCCGAGAAGCCCCGCTTCGTCGCCGGCGCGATCGGCCCGACCAACCGCACGGCCTCGCTCTCGCCCGACGTCAACAACCCGGCGTTCCGCGCCACCGACTTCGACACGCTCGTCGCGGCGTATTACGAGCAGGTCCGCGGTCTCGTCGACGGCGGCGTCGATCTGCTGCTGCCCGAGACCACCTTCGACACGCTGAATTTGAAGGCGTGCCTCTTCGCCGTCGAGAAATTCTTCCGCGAAAAAAATATCCGGCTGCCGGTTTTCGCCTCGATCACGATCACCGACCGGAGCGGCCGCACGCTCTCGGGCCAGACGCTGGAGGCGTGCCTGACCTCGATCGCGCACTTCCCGCTCGCCGCCGTCGGCCTCAACTGCGCGCTCGGCCCCGAGCAGATGGTCGCGTTCGTCGGCGACATGGCGCGCCTCGCGCCGCTCCCGGTCTTCGCCTATCCCAACGCGGGTCTGCCGAACGAGTTCGGCGGCTACGACATGGGGCCCAAGGAGTTCGCGAAATATTTTTCCGAATGGGCGCGCGAAGGCTGGCTCAACCTGGCCGGCGGCTGCTGCGGCACGACGCCGGACCATATCAAAGCCGTCGCGAAAGCCGTCGCGGGCGCCGCGCCGCGCGTCGCGCCCGAGCGCGACGGCTTCACGCGACTCAGCGGTTTGGAAAATTTAACCATCCGCCCCGACTCCAACTTCATCATGATCGGCGAGCGCACCAACGTCGCCGGCTCGCGCCGCTTCGCGCGGCTCATCCGCGAGGAGAAGTACGAAGACGCGCTCGCCGTCGCGCGCGAGCAGGTCGAGGGCGGCGCGAACATCTTAGACGTCAACATGGACGAGGGCATGCTCGACTCGGCGAGGGCGATGGCGACGTTTTTGAACCACGTCGCGGCCAACCCCGAGATCGCGCGCATCCCGCTCATGATCGACAGCTCGAACTTCGACGTCATCGAGGCGGGGCTGAAATGCGTGCA
>DATFWH010000350.1:0-3882 GCA_035259465.1 Binatia bacterium | reverse complement strand
GATGGTGACATCGGCGATGTTGCGGACCTGGCCGGTCAGGTTACTCGCCATCGCGTTGACGTTATCGGTCAAATCCTTCCACGTGCCGGCGACGCCGGGGACGACCGCCTGGCCGCCGAGCTTGCCTTCGGTGCCGACCTCGCGCGCGACGCGCGTAACTTCGGAAGCGAAGGAGCGGAGCTGGTCGACCATCGTGTTGATCGCTTCTTTCAGTTGTAGAATCTCGCCGCGGACGTCGACGGTGATCTTCTTCGACAAGTCGCCGTTGGCGACCGCGATGGTGACGTCGGCGATGTTGCGGACCTGAGCCGTCAAGTTGCCGGCCATCAGGTTGACGGAGTCGGTCAAATCCTTCCACGTGCCGGCGACGCCGCGGACGACCGCCTGGCCGCCGAGCTTGCCTTCGGTGCCGACCTCGCGCGCGACGCGCGTAACCTCGGCGGCGAACGCTTCCAGCTGCTTGACCATCGCGTTGACGGTTTTAGCGGCGGTGAGGAATTGTCCTTTCAGCGGCCGGCCTTCGGCCTCGAGCGCGACGGTCTGCGTCAGGTCGCCTTTGGCCACCGCGCCGATGACGCGGGCCATTTCCGTCGTGGGGCGGGCCAGGTCGTCGATCAGGCTGTTGATCGCTTCGAGCTGCGTCTTCCAGGACCCGCGGTGGTTGACGAGAGATGCGCGGCGCGACAGCTTGCCTTCGGTGCCGACCGCGTAGTTTACGCTCTCGACTTCTTTTGTAATGCGTTCGTTGGTCTCGATGATATCGTTCAGCGTGTCGGCGATTTTTCCGTTTATGCCGGTCCAGCCCGACGGCAGGCGAACGGAGAAATCGCCTTTTTGCACCGCGAGCAGGACTTGTAGAATCGCGTTGTTGTCCAGCCCGTCGCCGTCATGCTGGACGCCGTTGGTCGGCCGCGATCGTTTACCGCGCATGGATTACCCCCCTCGGCCCAAAAAATGTCGATTAAAGACCCTGCATTCTAGTCCCAAGTGAAGTCCAGACAATCAGGTAAATACCCGGTTTCACCCTCGAAATTGACCTGAATGTGATTAACTGCACTTTATGTTGTGAAATATGTTCATAACCTAAATTTCACTTATGGCAAGGGGCGATAGCGCAGTTGATGAAATTGCACATTGACAGCGAAAAAACGCTAACATAATCATGTTTGAGCAATTGGAGGCGGCATGAAATTCGGCGCTCACTATCTGCCAACGTACGTTCCGGATCTCGATGGCCCGGTCGGCGAGTTTTATCGCCGCATGTTCGGCCAGATCGAAGAGCTGGACGGGCTCGGTTTCGATCACGCCTGGGTGACCGAGCATCACTTCGGCGAATACGGCGGGACCGTGCCGCATCCGCCTACTTTTCTTGCCGCGATCGCGCGCACGACTAAGCGAATCCGTCTCGGCGTCGCGATCAACGTTTTGCCGCTGCACCATCCTCTGGACGTCGCCGAAGCGTACGCGATGGCCGACATCATCTCCGGCGGCCGCCTCGAGTTCGGCGTCGGCAAAGGCAGCGAGCCGATGGAGTACCAGCGCCTCGGCGTGTCGCAAGACGAGGCGACCGTGCGCATGAAAGAGGGGATGGAGCTGATCCTGCAAGCTTGGTCGGACAAGCCGGTAAATTTTCGCGGGAAGTTTTATCGATACGAAAATATTCGCGTGCTGCCGAAGCCCGCGCAGCGCCCGCATCCGCCGGTGTGGGTCGGCTGCGCGCGCAGCGAGGATTCATTTCAGTGGGCGGGGGAAAAGGGCTTCCACCTCATGACGCTTCCTTACCTCTACAAGACCGGCGACATTTTGCCGCGCCTGGTGAAAATCTACCGCGAATCGCTCGCGGCCTCCGGACGCGATCCGGCGGCGCACGAGGTGCTGGGTAAATTTCATATTTATGTCTCGTCGAGCTTCGAGCGCGCTGTGGAGGAAGCGACGCCCTATCTGGAAAATTATTTCAATGTCCACGCGGCGCACGATCCCGACCGCCAGGTCGTGGGCCAGCTCGCGCTCCGCGACGTGCGCACGCAGCTCGCCGGCGGCTTCGCCATCGCGGGCGATCCCCAGCGCTGCATCGACACGATTCAAAAATGGCGCGACGAGGTCGGCTTGACGGCGATCTCCGGGACGTTCCACTTCGGCGGGCTGCCGCAGGAGCTGGCGCTCCGAAATATTAGATTGTTCGCCGAGAAGGTGATGCCGAAATTGCGGTGAATGCGCAGGTGCGGTCGCGAACCGCCCCTACATTATGTCCGTCGCGTCGGGAACGCAGGCGGATTTATTTCCTCGACTGACCTGCCCGCCCAATCGCGCTTCGACCAGTTGTCCCACGCACTTTTGGCGGCGCTTTCGGCGTCGCTGAAGAGCTTCTCATCCTCGACGCGCGTCGAGCGCCCGCCTTCGATCACGACCTCGCCGTTGACGATCACGGTCTCGACATCCGCGCCGCAGCCGTACTCGACGAGGGCGTTGATCGGGTCGCGCGCCGGACCGTAGCGCGTCGTGCGCAAATCGAGAATGACGATGTCCGCCTTCGCGCCCGGCGCGATCTTGCCCAGATCGTCGCGGCCGAGCGCCTTCGCGCCCCAGATGGTCGCGGCGTTGAAGACGCGGGCGGCGCGCCCGCCGTAATATTTTCCATCGATCAGGCGCGAGATGAGCGACGCGTAGCGCATCTCCGCGACGATATCGAGCGGATACGTGTCGGTGCCGAGTCCCATGTTGACGCCGGCGTCGACGTAGCGGTCGAAGGATTCCGCCGCGGTCGCCATCTTGGCGTATTTGTGCGGGCAGTGGCCGACGGACGTTCCGGTGTCGGCGAGCAGCTTGAGCTCGTCGCCGAAAGGGTAGTCGAGCTTCGAATGGCCCGTAATGAAGACCGTGTGGCCGAGCACCGTCTTCGCACCGAGAATGCCCGCGTCGGCCAAGTATTCGATCGCCGGCTTGCGATATTTGTAGAGGATCTCGATCAGCTCGCGCAGATTGCCGGCGGCGTGCGTGTGGATGCCGACGTCCAATTCTTTCGCCGCCGCGGCCGTTTCTTTCAGCAGCGACGGCTCGCAGGTTTCGGCCTGTGCCGGATTCAGGATCCCATTGACGAGCCCGTTCTTCGCGCCGCTAAATTTGCGGATGAAACCGACGGCGCGCTCGAGACCCGGTCGCCCGCCGTCTTCGCGCGCTTCATAGTAATGCCGGCCTTCCGCGTCCGTGAAGACATCGTGGCTTCGATACGGCGGGCTGAAAAAGACGCGCGCGCCGGTCTGTCCGACGATCTCGACATAGTCGTCAAGATTTCCGGGACCGCCGCCGGGGTCGAGGATCGTGGTCGCGCCGTTTCTGAGCGCGCTGTAGAGCGCGTAGCGCCGCCCCATTGCGACGCTCTCCGGCGGCGGAGGCGCGGCTTTTTCCTTCACCGGCGCGCCGAAGACGAAGAAGTTCGCCGACAAATAATCCCTCTTCGTCGCGTCGGTGATGAGGTAATCGCCGACGTTCAACTGCGAGTGGACGTGGAGGTTGATAAACCCCGGCGAGACGAGCTTCCCGGCGGCGTCGATGACGCGGTCGGCCGCCCGGCGCTCCGTGCCGACGTACGCGACTCCGTCTCCTTCGATGAGTACGCTGCCGCCGGGGATGATCTCGTGCGTCGTTCCCGACCAGCCTACGACCGTGCCGCCGTCGATGCGAATCGTCATAATGTCACCTGAAAGCGATACGCGGTGTCAGCGAAGCCGCAGCGTCAAGGCTTCTTTTTTGCCACGGCGCGGACCGTGTCCGCAATCTCGCGGCTGAAATCCGCGAGAGTCGCGCTCAGCGCTTCCACCGCCGCATCTTTGGTGGCACCCTGGATCGGTTTCTTTATGAAGCTCGTTTTGCTGGCAAGCATCT
>DATFWH010000349.1:0-5862 GCA_035259465.1 Binatia bacterium | reverse complement strand
TAAACAGGAAATTTATGAAGCATGCCCTGATTCTCATATATTTTGCGAGACAGTTTCTTGCCGGATAGAGAATAATACATCGCGCGCGACTCTTCGACCCCATCTAATTTTCGTACACTTGCAGTTGAAAGTTTTGTAAGGCGCGAATGCGCTCGAAGTCGCGTGCATTGCGCGTAAACACTGTCGCGCCGATTTTGCGCGCAGTCATCGCAATGAGGATGTCGTGAGTGAGCCTCGCGAGCCCGGTTTCTTCGAAGCCATGGCGAATGCCGAATTGTTGTAAGACTCGTGCCGCCCGAAACCAAACCTCATTATCGGGTGAGATCAAACGGCCCAATCCGTCGAAGGTCCGGTACAGTCTGTTCAATCGTTGAAGCGATAAGCGATCCCGCGCCCCTGCGTAAAGCTCGATGAAAACCACGCTGCTCATGTAGAGAAGCGTAGGGCGGAGCAGGAAGTTGAGGTCTTGAATATCTGCGCCTTTGCGCAGAAACGACAGGTAAATAGACGTGTCGAGGATTGCCTTAGCGGGGGAGCCGGCCATAGACGTCTTCGATGTTGCACGATCCTCTCACGGAGCGCAGAGCTTTACGGATCTCGTCGTCGGCAATGACAAGGTCCAAAGCGCGCTCGACCGTTTCAGTGTCAGTTCTCGCGGCCAAGATCGCCTTGGCTTTCTTAATTTTCCGGGCGGGTAAAATAAATTGCTTGCGGACTCGTGCTTCTGATTTCATGGGTGTGTATATATCATACGATTATACACATCACAAGCCTAGCCCCGGCTCCTGTATTCCTTAAACACCGCCTCCACCGTTTCGAAATCCGCCAGCGTCCTGAGCGACGCGTAGGTGGGAAAGATCATCGGCAGCTTTCTCTCGGCGTAGAGCTGCAACGCGCGCTCGGGCGCGATCCATAGGCTGTCGGCGACTTCCTCGGAGCGCTCCAGCGGAGTCTGTCCGTCCGGCAATAGCGCGACGAAAAAGCGCGTGTCGAAGCGCATCGCAAACTCCTCCGGCGTGAGCCAGTGGGAGAAATAGAGCAGGGCGCCGGCGTCGCAAAATAAATTCTCGGCTTCGAGCATCGCCGGAAACGTCGTCTCGCGCCTGACGATGCGGCGGCGCTCGCGCTCCAGCTCGGATTTTTTCGCTGCGAGCGATCCTTCACTAGCGCACAACAGGACGCCGACCTCTTCGAAGACCTCGCGAATTCCTGCGACCCAGTGGCCCAGAGCAACCTCGGGTTTAAGATGCGCGCCGAGAATATCTCTGGCTTCGGTTGCGGATAATCCGCGGCAGCGCTGCTGGATTTTCTCCGCGCAGTCGTCCTTCCTCACCGTCCCGCCGGGAAAGACGTACGCGCCGCCGAGAAAATCCATCGCCTCGGGCCGGCGCGTGAGGAAGACTTCGACGCCTCCGTTGTCGCCGGAGCGAAGGAGGATGACCGTGGAAGCGCTTCTAGGCTCGGCCGCGGCGCTCATGATGCTTCCAGCGAAGCCGCCAGTCGAAGATCCGTCCGGCAAGGCGGACCCGGCGCGTGATAGAAATAAAATCGACGATCGCTTTGCGAGAAGAAAATAATGCTCGACGAGACCGTGCCGTAGTCCGCGTCGGGAGTGTGCACGCAGAGGGCGCCCTTCGCGTCGGCTGTCTCGATCGGCGTATGGTCGCCCAGTACGCCTTGCAAAACCCCGACGGCCGAATCCAGGGACGTTGCTTCGAGCAGCGGCGCGAGCGACTCGCCGGCTTTCTGGAACAGCTCGCGCGCGCGGTCGAGCTTTTCCCCGTCCTCTCCCGTAAACGAAGTGTTGCCGAAGACGTGCAAGCCCGAGGCGAGATTGAGCCGCTCGATGTCGAAAGCCGTATTGTAGGCGGCGAAGGCGCTCGCCGCGTTCGCGACCAAAAGGAGGAATGCTTGATAGCGTCCCGCATCTTCGTACGGAAGCGCCGCCGCAGCATCTGACATCGACGACGCTTCAAGCATGTCGAGGCAGAGAAGCCCACGCGAGCGCGGCGTCGCGCCTGCTTCCAATTGAACCCTTCGGTTGACGATTCCGGCGGCGATGCCGCGCGCGTTGACGCCGAGCCACGTTCCGCCGGCGACGAGGTCCTTGCCCGCGATGATCGGCGGATTCGTCGGCCAAATCTGCGGCGCCGCCGTCGCGCGCGAGAAATGCTCGTCGCGGTTCGCCGCGATCACGAGCGGGTAGTTTTCGAATTGGCGGAGATATAGCGCGAGCGTGCACATGCGGTGGGCTTACGGGAATGAAGCGGTCTGTCAGGCGGCGAGGACTTCGCCGCAGCGGCCGCAGGTGCGGAGCTTCACGTCCGAGCGGATCTTGTCGGTCGCGGTTTTGACCGCGTCGCTCGGATCGTCGAAGCGGACGGTCGTCTCGTAGAGCTTCTCGCCGCAGCCTTCGCAAAACCAGACGAAGAGATCCCGCTCGTCGGGCCGGCGCTTGCGCTCGACGACGAAAGTCCACGAGCCGTCGCCGCGCCGCGGCGAATGCGGCACGCCCGCCGGCAGCAGGAACATCTCGCCCGCCTTCAACAGCGCGACTTCGTGCTTCTTCCCCTGCATGTAGTGAAGGTTCAGCTCGCCTTCGAGCTGATAGAACATCTCGTCGCCGGGGTCGATATGAAAATCTTTGCGGCTGTTCGGCCCGCGGGTGACGAACGCGATGAAGTCCGAATCTTCCCAGATGACCCGGCGCTGCCCCCAGCTGCCGCGGTTCTCGTCGATCCACTGCTTCAGGTTGAAGTTTTTCAGGTGAGGAAACATGGGACCTCCTCGCGCTCGGAGTATAGGTTCCGCACCCCGGCGAATCAAGCCGCGGCCGCCGTGTGGACTTGTGCGATGGAATATTATAGCAGGCAAACTGCCCTGAACGATGTTCACAGGAGGAAAACGATGAAGCGCGCGGTTTGGTATAAATTCCAAAGTGTGCTCGCGATCGTCCTGCTCTCCGCTTCGACTCCGGCTTTCGCGCAGGACTGGACGGCGAAAGCGCGCGAGGAGAAATCACTGGTCGTGTATCACACGACCAATGTCCCCGACACGCAGAAGATCCTCGATGGCTTCCGCAAGCGCGCGCCCTATTTGGCCGTCGAGCCGTTTCGCGCGACGGGAGAAAAGCTGATCCAGAAAATCGCGACCGAGGTCAAAGCCGGCCGCAACCTGGCGGACGTCTACATCATCAGCGGCCTTCAGGCATGGTTGCTCAAGGACGCCGGCTACATCGCGCCGTACGCGTCGCCGGAGCGCGAGCGCATCAACCCGGCGCTGAAGGACCGCGACGGCTACTGGTCCGGCATCTACTGGAACCTCGAAGTCCTCGGTTACAACGCGAAGCAGGTGACGCCGCAGGACGTGCCGAAGCGCTGGGAGGACCTCACACGCCCGCGCTGGAAGGGGCAAATCGGATTGGAGGAAGAGGACGTCCAGTGGTACGCCTCGATCCTCCAGCTCATGGGAGAGGAGAAGGGCAAGGAGTTGATGCGCCGCATCGCGCTGCAAAACCCGCAGATTCGCCGCGGCCACACGCTGCTCGGCCAGCTGATGGCGGCCGGCGAGTTCGCGCTCACGCCGACGCTGCGCGTTCACGAGGCCGAGAGCCTGAAAAGCAAAGGCGCGCCTATCGAGTGGCACGCCATCGAGCCGCTGGCCCCGAACCCGCCGGTCTGCGTGATGCTGCCGAAAAGCGCGCCGCGGCCGAACGCCGCGAAAGTCTTTATCGATTACATTCTCTCGCGCGCCGGCCAGGAGATTTTCCGCCAGATGGGACGCAACAGCTCGCGCGTCGATCTCGAGCAGCCGATCGCGCGCGTGACCAAAATCAAGCTCATGGAGATGGATTGGGAGCGCGTACAAAAAAATTACGCGCGCTACGCGCAGGAATTCAGAGACACTTTCGTCGCCGTCGCGGCCCGCTAGCTTCGCTTTCGGTTGCGGGTCCGGGGCGAAAGTTGTATTGAAGCGTTGGAGATACGCATCTTCCAAAGGAGGGCGCCTCTCATGCTGACCGAGCATCATGCGCAGGGAAAAATCTTCTGGCCCGACGGCGGCCGACTCGCGGTCGCGCTGACTTTCGACTTCCAGGGCGGCGAGGACGTGAAGCCGGACAAGAACGGCAAGATCAATCATGAAGAATACACGCAAGGCGAGTACGGCCCGAACACCGGCATCTGGCGAATTCTCCGCATTCTCGACGAGACGAAGGTCAAGGCGACCTTCATGACCTGCGGCGGCATCGCCGAGCGATATCCCGAGGCGATGGCGGCGATCGTCCAGCGCGGCCACGAAGTGGCCGGCCACGGCTATCACCACGAGGTCGCGCGCGATCTCACGCGCGAGGAAGAGGGCGATGTCATCCGGCGCACGCTGGAGATGCTCAAGACGCGCGCCGGCCGGCGTCCGGTGGGGTGGCGCTCCTGCACGCAGAGTCCGAACAGCCTGGAGCTGCTCATGGAGCAGGGCTATCTCTGGAACAGCAATTCGTTCTCACACGATCTGCCGTTCGTCTGGAGCGACGGCACGCGCGAGCTGGTCGAGCTGCCGCGCCAGCCTTTCGGCGACGGCCGCATCTACGGCCATCGCGATTCGGGAAGCCCCAACGATGCGCTGGTCGTCTGGAAGAGCTTCTTCGACGATCTGTACGAGGAATCGGGAATTACGCCGGGCTTCTGCACGTTTCAGTTCCATCCGTATATTTCCAGCCGCTTCGGCCGGGCGGGCGCGCTGCGGCAGATCATCCAATACATGAAGTCGCGCGAAGGCGTCTGGTTCGCCACCGGAAGCGAAGTCGCCGAGTGGTGGCTTAAGCAGGGCTTCTCGTCCAAACCGCAGGCGCGGGCGGCGGCGGGCTTATAAGCGGGGAGAGCGAATGGCGAAAGCGGAAAAGAAAGCCAATCATGCCGAAGGCGGTGTCGCCTATCGCGGCCTGCGCGACTGGATCGAGCAAGTCGAGCGCATGGGCGAGCTGGTCAAGATCAACGGCGCCCACTGGGATCGCGAGATGGGCGCGACGACGCAGCTGCTCACGCAGACCGCCAAAGGCAAAGCGCCGGCGATTCTCTTCGACGAAGTCCCCGGCTATCCCAAGGGATACCGCACGCTCTACGGCCAGTTCTCCTCGCTCAAGCGCGTCGCGCTGACGCTCGGCCTGCCGCTCGAATTCGAGCACAAGGCGGATATCGTCAAGGCCTATCACGAGCGCATGCAGAATATGACGCTGCTCAAGCCCAAGTTCGTCAAAGACGGGCCGATCCTCAAGAACGTCCTCGAAGGCGACAAGGTCAACGTTCTCAAGTTCCCCGTGCCGATCCACCACGAGCAAGACACCGCACGCTACATCGGCACCGCGGACATGTGCATCACAAAGGACCCCGACGACGGCTGGTACAACTTCGGCGCCTACCGCTGCCAGGTGTACGACGAGAAAACGATCGGCTGCCAGATCACCGAAGGGAAGCACGGCCGCATCCACCGCGACAAATATTTCGAGCGCGGCCAGAGCTGCAAGTTCGCGATCGTCTGCGGCCAGGCCCCACTGCTCTATTTGCTTTCGTCGAGCCCGCTGCCGCGCGGCGTCTCCGAATACGATTTCGCGGGCGGCATCCGCGGCGAGCCGGTCGAAGTCGTCAAAGGGCCGTACACCGGCTTTCCGATTCCCGCCGACGCCGAGATCGTCGTCGAGGGCGAGGCGGTGCCGGGCAACGTGAAGCCCGAGGGGCCGTTCGGCGAATGGATGGGCTATTATTCCGACGACGTCGTGCCGCGGCCGTACATCGACGTGAAGACCGTTCTCTACCGCGACAATCCGATCCTCACCTGCGCGCCGCAGCACAAGCCGGTCGACGAGACCGG
>DATFWH010000348.1:0-7311 GCA_035259465.1 Binatia bacterium | reverse complement strand
CTCTCTTTAAGCGCGCGGGCGAAATCGCATCTGCTCGCGCTCGCCGCCGTTTTCCTGCTGGCTAAAGCCGCCGGATATTATCTGGACGGCTTCCAGCTCCTCTATTCGCCGAGCGGCGCGGCTTACGGCGCCGGCTACACGGCGCTCCACGCGACGCTGCCGGTCCTGCGCCTGCTCGTCGCGCTGTCGGTGATCGGCGCTGGGATCCTGCTGTTCCAGATCTGGCGCCCGGGAATCCGATACGTCGCGCTTACGGCCGCCGGGCTGGTCCTCGTCCACGTCGTTG
Organism: Binatia bacterium; assembly: GCA_035259465.1. GTDB lineage: Bacteria > Desulfobacterota > Binatia > UBA9968 > UBA9968 > JAJPJQ01. The sequence goes on along the minus strand of DATFWH010000348.1, from coordinate 7,025 downwards.
GGCTCGGGGTTTATCCGGCTTTCCTGCAGCGCTTCCGCGTCGGTCCGAACGAGATCGCGGCCGAGCGCCCGTTCATCGAGCGTACGATCCAGTTTACGCGCCGTGCCTATGGACTCGACAACCTCGAGGTCAAGGAATTTGCCGCCGACGAGCGCCTGACGCCTGCCGATTTGAAGCGCAATGATGCGACGATCAAAAACATCCGCTTGTGGGAACACCGGCCGCTGCTCGCGACCTATGCGCAGCTTCAGGAAATCCGCACTTATTATAAATTCGTCGACGTCGACAACGACCGCTATCCGATCGGCGGCGCGCCGCGCCAGGTGATGCTCTCGGTGCGCGAGCTATCGCACCAGCACCTCAACAACGCGGGCTGGATCAATGAGCACCTGACGTACACGCACGGCTACGGCGCCGTCTTCGGGCCCGTCAACCAGGTGACGCCGGAGGGGCTGCCGGAGTTCTTCATCAAGGACATTCCGCCGGTCGCGTCGATCGACGCGCTCAAAATCACGCGACCCGAGGTCTATTACGGCGAGCTCGCCAACGATTACGTCTTCGTTAAGACGTGGGCGCGCGAGCTCGATTACCCCGCCGGAGACCGCAACGTTTACACCGACTATCAGGGCCGCGGCGGCGTACCGGTGGGATCGCTGTGGCGCAAGCTCGTTTTTTCAGCGCGCTTCGCGACGCTGAGGATCGCCCTGTCGAACGACATCGGCGGCGAGAGCCGCATTCTCTACTACCGCCAGGTGCGCGAGCGGGTGGCCAAGATCGCGCCGTTCATCGAATTCGACCGCGACGTCTACCCGGTCATCGCCGGCGGGCGCATCTTTTGGATCCTCGACGGGTACACGAGTTCGGCATACTACCCGTATTCGGAGCCGGTGCGCGGCGTCGGCAACTACATCCGCAATTCCGTCAAAGCCGTCGTCGACGCCTACGACGGCACGGTCGGCTTTTATGTCAGCGACGCGGACGATCCGATGATCCGCGCCTACGCGCGGATTTTTCCGAATATGTTCAAGCCGCTCGACGCGATGCCGGCAGCTCTGCGCGCGCACATCCGCTACCCGCAGGATCTTTTCACCGTCCAGGCGCGCATCTACGCGACGTATCACATGCAGGACCCGCAGGTTTTCTACAACAAGGAAGATGTGCTCGCGATCCCGCACCGGACGATCGGCGGGCGTGAGTTCGAGATCGAGCCGTATTACACGATCATGCGCCTTCCCGGGGAAACGCGCGAGGAGTTTATCCTGCTGCTGCCGTTCACGCCCAACAAGCGCGACAACATGCGCGCCTGGCTCGCGGCGCGCAGCGACGCGCCGAATTACGGCAAGCTCATCGCGCTCAATTTTCCCAAGGCGAAGCTTATCTATGGTCCGAAGCAGATCGATGCGCGCATCGATCAAGACCCCGTCATCTCGCAGCAGCTGAGTCTTTGGAACCAGCGCGGCTCGCAGGTTATTCGCGGCAGCATGCTGGCGATCCCGATCGAAGCGTCCCTTCTCTATGTCCAGCCGCTCTATCTGGCCGCGGAGAAGGGGTCCCTCCCCGAGCTCAAGCGGGTGATCGTCGCCTTCGGCAACCAGATCGCGATGGAAGAGACGCTGGAGCAGTCGCTCGACCGCATCTTCAGCGGGCGCATCGCCGCGGCGCAGGCGAAGGCCGCGGCGGCGCCGCCCGAGACCGGCGGAGCGGCGAAGAGCCTCGCGCGCCAGGCGCTCGATCACTTCAACCGGTCGCAGGAGTATCTCAGGCAGGGGAATTGGGCTGCCTTCGGCGAAGAGCTGAAAACCGTCGAGCGGCTGCTGAAAGAGATGGAGACGAAAAAGTAGACGCGGCAACCTTCGTTGACAAGCCGCCGCCCGGGGGCTAGCTTCTCTCGCGGAGCCCCTGGACGACGTTGATGAAACATCACCGACGCAAAGGTTGGATCGCGCTCGCGGCGCTGATTGTTTTGTTCCCCGGCGCCGCGCAAGCGCAGCAGAAAATCCGCGTCGCGACGCTCTACATCGGATCCAGCATGCTGCCGCTCTGGATCGCCAAGGAGGAAGGGGAGTTCACGCGGCGCGGCCTGGACGTCGAGCTTATCTGGCTGCAATCGACGCTCTCGACCTTCGCGCTGGTCGCGAGCGAGGTCGATCTAATCTTCGGCACGCCGCAAGAGACGCTGCTCGCGATGAACGTCGCCAATCCGCCGCCGCTCGTGACCGTCGGCTCGTGGGAATCGAACTCCAAGCACTGGCTGATGGTCGCGCCGTCGATCCAGTCGCCGAAAGACCTTATCGGCAAAAGTCTCGCGACGAGCCGGCCGAAGGCGGCGGACGAGGGCTACGCGCGCATCATTCTCAAGCGCCACGGCGTCGACTCCGCCAAAGTGGCATTCATCAGCGCCGGCGGGCAGCGCGACCGCGCGGGCGCGCTCAGATCGGGCACCGTGCAGGGCAGCGTCTTCAATACCTACAACTCGCTCGCGCTCGAGGAGGCGGGTTTCAAAAAGCTGGCGCTCCTGGAGACGCCGCAGTTTCCGTTCCCGCCGGCGACGTTTACGACGCGCAAAGATTTCTTGATCCAGAAACGCGAGCCGCTGAAGGCTTTTATGGCGGCCGTGACCGAGACGACGCGCAGACACAACCAGGACAGAGAGACGGGACTCCGCCTGCTCAAAAAGTACATGAAGATAAACAACCCCAAGGTGCTCGAAGCGGCGTACCAAGACGGCGTGATCAATCAGTATCCGTATATGACGCGCGAACAGATGAACGCCTCGCTCGATATTCTGGAGGCGAGCACGGGCGTGCGGCCCAAGATCACGTTCGAGCAGTTCGTCGATCACAGTCTGCTTCAGGAAGCGAAGTTGCAGCAGGAAAGGAGAAATTAACGATGCAGCCCAGAGTCGATCATATCGCGTTCGTGGTGAAGGACCTCGAGCGCTCCGTCGCGTTCTACCGCGACGTCTTCAACGGCGAGGTCGGGCGCTCGCGCGGCTTCAACGAAAAAGACAAAACCGCTGGCCGGCCGGTGCACACATTGGTGAAAGTGGGCGACTACGGCTTCGATCTTTTCGTGCAGGACCCGAAAGATCCGCCGCACCCGCGCGCGCGATTTTTGCACTTCGCCTTCAATATCCGCCCCGACGAGGTCGACGCCGCGCTGCAAAAGCTCCAGAAACTGAACATCCCGTTCGACGGCCCCAAAGTGCACGGCGGCTCGACCAGCATATCGATTTATTTTTCCGACCCGGACGGCTACCAGCTCGAATTCTCCGCGAAGTTTCCCGACGCGGAGAGCCACAAAAAAGCGATAGAGCGCCTCGGCGCGACCTACGGCGGCGCCGGGACGAAGACCTACGAATGGAAAGAAGCCTAAACAAGATTCTTCGCGCCCTTTTCTCCTTCCTGTTGGGTGTGTCGCTGCTCGCGCCCGCGCTCGCCGGCGCCGCGGCGGCAGCGAAGAGCGCCGAAGAAGTCTGGAAGGAGATCGAGAAGCTGCCGCCGGCGGAGCGCCAGAAGCGCCTCGTCGAAGGTGCGAAGAGCGAAAAAGAGATGCTCTGGTACACCAATACCGGCATCGACAACGCGAATAATTATATCCGCGCCTTCAAGAAGGCTTATCCGTTCGTCAACGCCAAGGTGTGGCGCGCCAAGAGCCGGACCATCAGCGACCGCTTCCTGACCGAGTCGCGCGCGGGCGTTTATCTCGCCGACGTCGTCAAGAATTCCACCAACCTGCTGCCGCCGCTGTTCGAGCAGAAGCTCATCGGCCGCTACGAGTCGCCGATCCGCGCTTCCTACCCGGCGCACGCGAAGGGCGAGCTCTGGACCAATCTCAACTACGAATTCCGCGTCTTCGCCTTCAACGAACGGATGATCTCGCGCCAGGAGGCGCCGAAGAGCTGGGAAGAGCTTTTGGATCCGAAGTGGAAAGGCAAGATCCTTTTCGACGAGTCGTCGCAGGAAGAGGTCGTCACCTGGATCGCGATGAAGGGAAAAGAAAAAACCATCGCCTATTTCAAGAAGCTATCGGAAAATCTCCTCATCCGCCGCGGCCGCGATACGATCGCGAATCTCCTCGCGGCGGGCGAGGCGCCGCTCGCGGTGACGGTCTATCCGTACAACATGGAGACGATGCGCGCGCAGAAGGCGCCGGTCGACTGGATCGCGCCCGACATGATTCCCGGACTCCTCTACCCGCTGACGATGGTGCGCTATGCGCCGCACCCGTATTCGGCGGCGCTGTTTTACGATTTTCTTTTATCCGACGCGGGCCAGAAATTGATCGCGTCGGAAGGGCGCATCGTCGCCGACCCGAAGATTGAGCCGATCTTTCCCAAGATGAAGGAGCTGAAACAGCTCCTCGGCACCGCGCGCGTTCACATCAACACTGCCGAGGAGGCGCCGCAGTTCTACAACGACAGTCTCAAGATCCTCGACGAAGCGGTCTTGGGCCGCAAACGCTGAGAGGTTTTTCAGGAGGACTTTTTTATGGGCGCCGAGACTCTGGACCACATCGCTTTCCCGGTGCGCGATCTCCCGCGCTCGGAGAAATTTTATCAGGAAACGATCGGACTCAAGTTCCACACGCAGCGGAAAAACGCCGACGGCTCGCCGCGCCATACTTATGTTCTGGCCGGCGAGAATATCGTCGGGCTCACGCTGCCCGGCGTGCAGGTGCCGCCGTCCGAGAGCGAGGCGCCGCGCTACGGCATCGCCCTCGATTCCGCGGCGAGTTACGCGCGCGCCGCGCAGGAAATAAAGGCGAGCGGACTCCGCTGCGGCGAGATCGTGGAGCATCCGGCGGATTCGTTCCGCGTCAAATCGCTCACGTTCATCGATCCCGATGACAACCACATCGAGATCTGTCTCACGCGCCGCGGCCCCTCCGCGCCGTGCGTAAGCCACGTCGTCTTCGAGACCAAGGATATCGCCAAGGCGTCGCGCTTTTGGACCGACGCGCTGGGGCTCAAGCCCGTCGGCGCGGAGCGCGGCGAGACGTTCTTCGAATTTCAAAACGGGCAGATGCTGGGCCTCAAGCAGGTGAACGAGCTGTCCGAGCGGACGAAAAAGCACGGCCGCGCCTGCCACGTCGCCTTCAACGTTAGCCAGGAGGATTTCGACCGCATGATCGTCAAGATTCCCGAGCTGGGCGGCCGCTCGCTCGGGGACCACCGCTCCGAAGACGGCCTCCGCCCGGCCGGCGAGCGGAGCATTTACTTCTTCGATACAGACAACAATTATCTCCAGATCACCGCGCACGGCACGGAGAATTGGGACCTGCTGCCCGACGAAGAAAAGTGGCGGCGGATTCAGGAGAACCGCGCGAAGATAGGCAAAGGCATCTCGAGCTTCGACGCGGGCAAGCGCGCGAAGTAATCCGATCGATCAGTCCGATCCGACCGCATCTCATGGACAAACCGATCATCCCGACTTTTTCGCTTGCGGAGCGCGACCGGCGCTGGGCCGCCGTCCGCGCGGAAATGAAAAAGGCGAACCTCGACGCTGTGATCGGTCTGCCGAATCAGGGCCACTGGGACCAGTTCGGCGCGGACATCCGCTATCTCACGCAGATCGGCGGCTTTCAGACGGAAGTCGCCGCCGTTTTTCCCCTCGAAGCCGAGCCGATCGCGGTCGTGCGCGGCGCGAACGAGATCGAGTGGTGGGGCCTGGCGCAGGATTGGATCAAAGACCTGCGCCCGTCGCGCCGCTCCTACGGCGAGCCGGTGATCCAACGCCTCAAAGAAATCCGCGCCGGGCGCGTCGGCGTGATCGGCCTCTCCGGCATGGTGCGTGCGCCGGAGGGCGTCGTGCCCTGGGGCACGTACGAGAAGATCCGCGCGGCGCTGCCGCAAGCGGATTTCGTCAACGCCACCGATCTCATGCAGGAGGCGCGCTCGGTGAAAAGCGCCGAGGAGATCGGCTTCATCGAAAAAGCGGCCGAGATCATCGGCAAGGCCATCGGCGCGATGATCGAGATCGCCCGCCCGGGCGTGCCGGAGAGTCATTTAATCGCGGAGATGCTGCGCGAGATGACGCGCCAGGGCGGCGAGCCGATCACGATGCTGCTATTCGGCGCCGGCGGCCCCGAGGTTCCTTGGGCGCAGCGCGTCTTTACCGCGCGCCCGCTGAAGCAGGGCGATCTTATCAACACCGAGGTCGAGGGGCGCTACGCGGGCTATATCGCGCAGGCGCTCCAGCCGATTACGCTCGGCCCGCGGCCGGAGGCGATCGTAAAGATGTACGACGCGACGAAAGTAATTTTCGACAAGATGCTGAAGGTGTTAAAGCCCGGCGTCTCGTTCGGCGAGATCGTCGCCTTCTACCAGGAGGAGGTCCGCGCGGCGGGCTACGAGCCCGGCGAGGCGCTGATGCACGGCCGCGGCTTAGGCGAGGATGCGCCGATGGTGTGGGGCGGCGTGAGCGATTTTCCCGAAGCGCGGCAGAAGCTCAAGGCCGGTCACGTCTTCATCCTCAAGCCCGCGGCGCGCAAAGGCGCGATGCGCGATTCGATCCGCGCCGGAGACACCGTCGCGATCGAATCGAACGGCGCGCGAAGATTGGGCAAGCGGCCGCTGGAGTTTATCAGCGTATAAATTCGGCATGCGAGCCAGATCCCGAACGGTTAAAACCTGGACACCCGCTTTCGCGGGGGTGACGAACAAGGGAGGTCGCGCTCACCGACAACCTCTTAATGTCATTCCCGTGAAAGCGGGAATCCAGGATTTTTGATTGTTCGGGCTTTTGCCGAGCATGCCACTTCTCCGCCGGCGATTCGACGCCCGCTTTTTCCTCCTCGTCGGCGTCGCCGTCGTCGTGGTCTATCTCACGCTCGTCCCCATCCTCATGGTGATCTACGGCAGCTTCCGCGACGGCCCGCCCGGCGCGTCCGCCGCCTTCACACTGAGAAATTACATCCAGGCGTTCTCAAATCCGCAGCTCTACCGCGCTTTCTCCAACTCGCTCGTCTTCGCGTTCGGCGGCGGCAGCCTGGCGTTCGCGATCGGCGGCTTTCTCGCCTGGCTC
>DATFWH010000347.1:0-10695 GCA_035259465.1 Binatia bacterium | reverse complement strand
GAGCAATTGCAATCGAGGAGGCAATATCTGCTCTGGTTTTCAATTACGCCAAGACGTATTCATATTTTGAGAACGTAGATAGCATCGATTACGAGGTACTTCGTACGATCAAAAATCTCACTTCTCACCTTGAAGTAAGCCGATGTTCAACGGGCGAATGGGCTTACGCTATTCTGGAGGGATTTAAAATATGGAGGGACTTACTAAGAGTGGGCAGCGGGAAAGTCATCGGAGATTTAAAATCCCGGACGATTCGTTTTGAAGCTATCGCCGCCGGAGATATTAAATGTAGCAGTACGACACAAACTTTTGAATCCGTTTGAAATTAATCTCCGGCTGAAAACCGCGTCCGCAGCGCGGATCTGAATCACGCCGGATTCGTTTCCTCCGCCTCCCCAACCTCCCCTTACTCGGCTATAGACAACCCCATGCCCCGATACGTCGATCCCACGGAGCAGCTCGTGGCGGAGATCGTCGTCGCAAGCGATCAAGGGTCAGGCTTGCAAAAGTGAACGAAGGTTTTAGATCGGGAAATCTGCCAGGCCGGCATCGACGCCTTCAACAAGGCGTAGGATTGAATGCAAAGGCCCCTCTCGTAAGAGAAGGGCCTTTTTGTTTGACCTTGACGGCCATGTTGAATCGGTCCTATTTTCGGGGCGGGAGGATCGCTCCTATGCCCCGCAGCAAGGCGTGGCTTGCCGTCGCCGTTTTCCTTCTCGTCGGCTGCTTTCAGCCCAAGCGCGCGGATGCCCGAATTGTTGTCGGCGTTTCGACGGTGAACGTGGCCTTCCTGCCCGTTTATCTCGCCTCGGACAAAGGCTTCTTCAGGGACGAAGGATTGGACGTTCTCGTGGTCATGTTCAACGCGGGAGCGACTAACCTGCAGGCGCTCATCGGCGGCGACGTGCAGATCATGGCCGGCGGGGTGCCGGAGACGGTGCTTGCGAGAGCCGCCGGCGCGGACATCAAGAACTTCTGGGCGATCTCCAACCTGATGCCGTTCCAGATCTACGGCAGCCCCGGCTTGAAATCGCTGAAGGAAGCAAAGGGAAAGAAATTCGCCATCAGCCGCTTCGGCTCGCTTTCGGAATTTCTCACGCGCTCGTGTCTGCGCCAGTTCGGCGTCGATCCCAAGGATGTCACTATGCTGCAGATCGGCGCGACTCCGGCGCGCTTCACCGCGCTTGCATCGGGAGTCGTCGATGCGACCATCCTGTGGTTTCCGGTGACCGAGCGGGCCAAGTCCATCGGCTTTAACAAGCTCTTCGATCTCAAGGAGCTTTATCCCGATTGGACCAACGTAGGTTTTATCGCCCGCGAGTCGTGGCTCGCCAAAGAGAAAGAGCAGGCGGCGAAATTCCTAAGAGCCTATCAAAAAGGCGTGAAGCACACGCGCGAGAACCGGGAAGACGGCGTCAAAGCGCTCAGCAAATACGTCGGGCTGGTCGCTGCGGAGGCGGCGGCTGGATACGATGAATACCGCGACTCCTTTCCGATGGACGGCCGGATTCTCGACGCGGGAATCACCGCCACCGTCGAGCAAGAGCTTGAAACAGGGAGACTGAAGAGGAAGATCCCGCTGGTTGAGCTGGTGGATGATAGCTTCATCAACCTGCTGGGAAAAAAGTAACGCGAAAAGGGGTCGGGAGTCTTTTCTAACTCTAATGCAGTCCGACAGGCAGCCGGGCTTCACTCCACGCGATTCCAGACCAGGCTGCGGCCGAAGAGCGGCACGCCGACGAAGCCGCGCACGTCGAGCTTTTTGCCGCCGTCCTCGAGCTTGAGCCGGACGGGATAGATCATGCCGTTGCGGGGATCGAGGATCTCCCCGCCCCCATACTCATCGCCCTGTTCCTTGAGCCCCCACAGGAGATTGAGGCCGATGAAGGGCTGATTCTTCCGCTCGCCCGCGCAGTAAACGCAGCGCGGGTTATCAGGTTCGCCGGCAGCGGGGAAAATCTTTTCGATAAAGCCGCGGTACTCGCCGTCGACCCGATCGATGCGGATGATCCCCGTGGGGCGGCCCCATAGGTCGGTCGTCAACCAGTGCCCCGCCGGAGAAGGAAGATCGAAGGCGAAGGCGGGCAGGAAAACGGCGGTCAAAAATATCAGGAGAAGAGGGGCGACTTTCATGCCTGAAACTCCAAAGCGCATGAGATTGTCAGGTTGCGGCATTGTACGCGATCTATGGTCGGCCTGACAAGGAAAATCTATCGCTTTCCAAGTTTCTTCCGATTGGCTATATGGCTGGTTTGATGAATGCGCCGGCGGAGACGCATTGCCGCGCGCGCGGCGCGAGCTTCCGAACCTCCGCGGGATTCGCTATAGAAAACGGATGGGCCGATACGTCGATCCGACCGAGCAGCTCGTGACGGAGATCGTTGTCGCGGACATTGAGCGCTCGACGCGCCTCTATCTCGATTTGGGCTTTACGCTGCTGCGCGACGGCGGCGATTTCGTGGAGCTCGGCTGGGAGGACCACCGTCTGTTTCTCGCCGAGCTGTCGGCGTTCCGCGAGGCGGCTGCCGAGGCTGCGCCGCGGCCGAAGTTTCCGCGCGCGAACGTGCGCGTGATGGTGCCGGACGTGGACGCGTGCTGGGCGAGAGCGCAAGCGCTCGGCGCCGAGATCGTCCTGCCGATCGCCGACCGCTATTACGGGCTCAGGGATTTCACGATCGCGGACCCCGACGGCTTCGGCATCCGCTTCGCGAGCGTATTGCGGGAAGTCGGTTCCAAAAAACCCAAATAGAGCCGGCGGCCGATGCGGGGAGAAAAGCCGCCGGGAATCATTTCCGCGGCGCTACAGCAGATGCCCGACCTCGACGTCGCCGATATCTTTGATCGGCTCGTCGAGGTGCTTTTGCAGCAGCTCGTAGATCTGCCGCGCGAAGGCGAGGTCCTCGATCAGCGACAGACCCATGTAGAGGCGCTTTTCATACTCGATCAAAAGGTAGAGCTTCGCCATTCGCGGGGGCTGGTCGGCGATCCGGATCTCCTTCAAGACGCCGATCTCGCCCCTGACGACAACATCCTGCGCTCCCCCCACCCATGTCCACGCCGACGGCGGCCAGGCGCGGCGGCCGAGGAAGCCCATCAGCGGGTGGTCGCGCAAGTGCATGCTTCTTCATAGTCCCCTCGCCGAAGAACGCAAGCGGCGGCTATTGGCGGAGAAAAAAGGGGTCGGGAGTCTTTTCCGAAAGGCGGTTAGCTTGCGGCGAGAACCCGACACTCGTTGCAAAACTCGCCGGCGGGCCGGAAGTCTATCTCGATGAATTCAGGGGAGGCGATTAGGGGTCAGGCTTGCATAGGTGAATGAATGGCGCGGGTTTGCTTCCCGCCCTTCCCGCTCCATCCTCGTAACCGACAGCACATCTTCGGCGCGGATGTGAATCACGCCGGATTCGAATTGCAGGGAGAACTTTCCGGAAGAGAGGACGCTTGATCCATAGTCCGCGGGTGGTAGCGTTAATGTAAGTTATTTTCATTGACCGCACGCGCATCGGGCTCCAGCATCGCGCGTGACACAGGAGAATTGCCATGTCGGACTCACCGAATGTCTCTGTCGTCCGCCGCTTGTATCAAGCCCGCGGCAACCCGGAAATCATCCGCCAGGTGCTGGCGAGCGATGTGCGCTGGGAGGTGGTCGACGGATTCCCCTACGGCGCCGTCTACGTGGGCCTTGAAAGCGTGCTGGGTGATTTTTTCGGGCGCCTCTTCACGGACTTCGACGAATTCGTCGCGGACGGCTCCGAGTTCTTCGAGTCGGGCGAACGGGTCATCGCCCTCGGCACCTATTCGGGACGTGCCAGAAGGAACGGCAAGCGGTTCGCCGCTCGCTTCGCTCACGTATGGACATTGCGAGACGGGCAGATCGTCCGGTTGCAGCAGTGCGCCGATACCGTTCAGCTTGCGCGCTGCCTGGCGGATTAAGGCGCACCAAGGATTAGGGGCAACTTTGGGGTCAGGTCTTGCAATCACGCATTGAGGAATAGTTCGCCGTCAGTCTGATCTTGGCTTTGCGACTCACGCCGGATTCGTCTTGCAGGAAAACTTTCGGCGGCGAATCGACAGGGAGGGGTAAAAAAGTCGGGGCGCGGAATCGTCTTTGAACGGAGAAAACGGGACCAGGCGCGGGCGGCCGGTTAGCTCGCGGCGAGGACCTTGCACTCGTTGCAAAACTCGCCGACGGGCCGGAAGTCGATCTCGATAAATTCATCGCCCGGCCAGCTCGAGCAAAATTCGGAAAAATGCCAGACCTCCGCGCGGCGCGTCTTGCGGAACGGGCGGTTGGCGGAGCAGATATAATTCACTCGATGCGGCCGATCGCGCGTCGGTGTCTTTAGACAATACGGGCACGGAAACATCGTCAGCGCCGCGTCGATCTCCACGGACGCCAGGCGATTGACGATGAACTCTTTGCCGCAGCTAAAGCAGAAAATATGTCCGGTCCATACATGCGACATATTGTTGTGATACATACGACTTTAGCGCCGCTTTGCAATAGGGATTGTTACGGGTCACGTGACCGTAGTTCACCCAGGGGTGAAGGAATAAGCAGTCGGAAATATTTTTTCTCCCTAAATAGAAAGGGGCCGCGCCGTCTGCCGGCGGTCGCGCGCCCCCTCCACCAAGTCTCACCCAATGTGAGCCGGCGACCAATACTCTGATAGCGCCGCCGCGCGGGCGCTATTGGACTTTGGTCCAATAAAAAGTTCCTATCGGCGTGTAATATACCTGTTTCGATGCTGCGAGCGTTGTTCAGCGCCGTCGCTTTTGCGCTCTCGATCGCGCCGCCGGCTGCCGTCGCCGCCGAGCCGCGCGATTTACAGGCGATCGTCGCCGGCGAAATCTTGCGCGTCGCGCTCACGCGCTTCGACCTGCCCGCGTTTCACGTGCGCTCGCCCGACGGGACGCTGACCGGCCCGGAGATCGACATGGCGCGGCAGATCGGCCGCGCGCTCGGGGTCAAGGTCGAGTTCGTCGACAGCGCGGATTCGTTCGACGCCGTCGTCGATCTCGTCGCGAAGGGGCGCGCCGACATCGGCGTGAGCAAATTGTCCCAGACCTACGACCGCCTGAAGCGCGTCCGCTTCTCCGACCCGTATGTCACGCTGCGCCACGCGCTGCTGTTCGACCGCGCCGCGATCGCGCGCGCGGCCGGCGGCGGTCCGCCGGCGGCGGTGCTGCAAAAATATTCGGGACGCCTCGGCGTCATCGCCGGCAGCGCGTACGTCGAGTTCGCGCGCAGGAATTTTCCCGACGCGGCGGTGGTGGAAGAGCGGGGCTGGGAGGCGGCCGTCGACCATCTGCTCGCCGGCGGAGTGGACGCGCTCTACCGCGACGAGTTCGAGATCCGGCGCGTGCTCAAGAACCGGCCCGCGCTCAACGTCAAGCTCGGCTCGGCGGTGATCACCGATCAAGCCGCGCTGCTCTCGATCGCCATCTGCGACAGCTGCTCGAAGCTCCAGGAGTTCCTCAATTACCACGTCGGCAGGAGCCGTGGCGCGTTCACGCTGCAGCGCCTCCTCGATTCCGAGGGGAAAGGGAATCGCTGATGCCCGTCGCCGGCGGCGATACCGGGCTCAGCGCTCTGTCGCGCTCGATCAACCGGACTCCGATCACGCTCGGCGCGGTCGTGCTGGCTTTGATTCTCGGCGCGCTCAGGCCGCCGTTCCTCGACTACCTGCGCCCGGTCGGCGATTTTTACGTCGCCCTGCTGCACATCTGCGTCCTGCCGTTTCTGCTCGTCACGATTCCTCTCGCGGTGCGCTCGGCGATGGCGAGCGGCTCGGCGCCCGGCGTCGTCCGCTCTTTGTCGTTCTGGGTCCTGGTCATGCTCGCCGGCGTGGCGGCCGTATCGGTTATTATTCCGCGGCTGATCTTCGCCTATGCCGCGCCCGACGAGGGGACGATCGCGCGTATCGGCGCGCTCATCGGGCGCTCGGCGGACAAAATCGACGTCGAGTTCGCGATCGACGCGCGCCAGCCCGCGGCCGCCGCCGGCGACGATTCCGGTATCCTGGCGCTCATCCCGACCAACATCTTCGCCTCCTTGTCGGCCAACGACAGCGTGCGCGTGCTGGTGTTCGCGGCGCTCTTCGGCGTCGCCATGGTGCTGGCGGAGCGCCGGTCCGGCCATTCGATTTTCGACGCGCTGCGCCACATCCAGGCGGTCTGCGTCTTGATTTTTGGCTGGTTCAACCTGCTCGTGCCGATCGGCATCGTCGCCTTGATCGCCCCGCAGGTAGCCCTCCTCGGCCCCGACGCTTTCACCGCGCTTAAGCTGTTCGCCTATCCGTTTCTCGCGACCGCCGCAGTGTTGCTGGCGGCCGCGCTGATCGTCTCGGCGCTCGCGCTGCGCGCGCGGCCCGTGCGGATTTTCGGCGCCCTCGTCAAGCCGGTGATGCTCGGCGCCTCGACGCGCAATTCTCTGGTCTGCGTGCCGCTTGCGCTGGAGACGCTGGAGAACGACCTCAAGCTTCCCAAAGAACCGTGCGAGCTTTACGTGCCGATCGGCATCGCGACGCTCCGGGTCGGCGCCATACCCTACTTCGCCATCGCGACGCTTTTTGTCGGGCTTTTGATGGGGCGCGAGTTCAGCGTGAGCGAGCTGGGTCTGCTCGCGGTTCTCGCCGCCGCCGCCTCGTTCGCGACGATCGGCGTGAGCGGCCTGGCGGCGCTGGCGCCGCTGGCGATCGTGCTCCGGCCGTTCGGGCTTTCTTATGAGATCGCGGTTCCGCTCATGCTGATCGTCGACCCGCTCGCCGAGATCGTGCGGACGATGCTGAACGTCGGGGTCAACTGCATGATCCCCGCTCTTGCGGCGAGCCCGCCGGCGATTCGCGCCGAGCGCGGGTGATCGATGTTACTTCTTCCTTAACGCCCGCGCCATCGTCGCGGTGTCGGTGAACGCGCGCAGGCGCTGGAGGTAGCCGTCGCCCACGGTCCAGACATGGGCGAACAGCACGTCGACCGGCGCGCCGGTCTTGCGCGCCTTGCCCTGGATGCGGCCGAGGACAACGACGCAATTTTCGCCGGACGTAATATATTCGTCGGCGCGAAAGCGCACGTCGAAGGCGCCGTAGAAGTTGACGAGAAAGCGCTCGACGATATCCTGAAAGCCTTGGAAATGGCCGCAGCCGACCGGCATGCCTTCGGGGAGATCGTAGACGATGTCGGGCGCCTGGATCGCGCAGAGCCGCTCGCGGTGGCCGGGCGCGGTCGATTCGTAAAAAGTGCGGACGAGCTTTTCGCTTTCTTGCATAAGCGATCCTCCGATCATTCGGAGCAGCGGTACCTGCGAATCAACATTATCCCTTTCTCCGCCACCTACAAGTCGAGAAGAATCCGCGGCGCCGCGCAAAAATAGAAAGCCCCGCTCGGCCGTGCCGGCGGGGCTTTCGTTGAACGCGCCGCTGCGGATTTCAGCCGCTATTCCGCCGCGCCGCTTTGTCTTATTCCCTCGGCGTTGATGGCGGCGTTGACGCCGGCGAGCGCCTGGGTTATGCGGAGCGCCGCCTTCGGCCGCGCGTACATCCGCTCCATATATTCGACGAGGCGCGGAAAGCCGTCGAGCAATTGGAACTCGTTGGCCCAGTCGAGCGTGTAGGCGCAGACGAAGTCGGCCGCCGTCGCGGTGTCGCCGACGAGATAGCGCCGTCCCTGCATGTGCTCGTCGAGCACATGCGCCATCGCCGTGAAATCCTCGCGCGCCAGGGAAATATCGGCGGTCAGGCGCAGGTGCTCCGGATACAGCTGCGTGTGACGCAGGATGCGCCACAGCGGCTGCTCCAATTCCGTCGCCGCGAACAGGAGCCAGCGGTTGACCTGCGCGCGCTGCCGGGCGTCGGCGGGGAAAAAGCCTTTGCCGGGGGACTTCTCCGCCAGGTAGAGCACGATCGCCACCGACTCCGTGAGCACGACGCCGTCGTCGACGAGCACCGGAACCTTGCCGGCCGGATTGACCCTGAGGAACTCAGGCCGGCGGTGCTCGCCGGCTGCGAGATTGACGGTTACGGGCTCGAAATCGACGCCCAGCTCCTGGAGCATCCAGCGCGCCCGGATCGAGCGCGTCGGACCGAATTCATATAGCCGCATACGGTTTTCCATATTATCCTCCATTCGGAAATAGTCGCTGCTTCTATTCCTTAGTCGAACGCCGCCGCGGCGAATCGACAGGAGGCGCAAAAATTTTAGCTGTCAATCACTTCGGGGAAGACCCCAACAAACGCCCGGCGGCGCTTACTCCACACGGTTCCACACCTGGCTGCGGCCGAGAAGAGAGATGCCGATAAAGCCGCGCACGTTGAGCTTCTTGCCGCCGTCTTCGAGCTTCATCCTGGCGCGATAGATCTTGCCGCTGCGCGGGTCCAAAATCTCCCCGCCCTCGTACTCGTCGCCCTGCTTGGTGAGGCCCCACATGAAATTGAGGCCGACGACCGGCTGATTTTTCCGCTCGCCTTCGCAGTAGACGCATTTCGGGTTGGGGTGTTCGTCGGAGCCGAGAAGGATTTTTTCGATCCAGCCCTTGTACTGCCCGTCGACCTGCTCGATGCGGATGATACCGCCCGGCTTGCCGGACTTATCGTCGATCGTCATCCATTTGCCGACCGGCGAGGAAAAATCGACGGCGTAAAGCGGGACGGAGAAGGTCAGCAGAAATATTTGCAGAAAAAGAGCGAACGCTTTCATGCAGTGAAACCCCCGAACACAAAATAAGTCCTCCAATATACATTTTGCGCGGGCGATTTCCAGTTTTAAAAAAAGTCGCGCTACGCCTGCTTCGCCGCCATGTGCTCGGCCCAGCCGCGCCAGGCGGCGGAGAGCTGCGGCACGGCGAGGAGCTTCGGGATGTCCTGCCGGTCGCGCGTGTAGATGCGGAAGACGTCGCGGATCGTGACGGTATGCCGCGGCTTTTCCACGACGCTTATCGCGTCGCCCATGCCGAGCTCGCCTTCGCCGACGATCCGGAGGTAGGCGCCGGGGCGGAGCGCGTCGGTGAAGCGGCGGATAAAATGCTGATCTTCCATCCGCACGCCCAAGCGCCAGCACGGGACGCGCGGCTCGGAGACTTCCAAAACGACGCCGCCGACCTGCCAGCGCTCGCCGACGAGCGCGGCGTTGACGTCGATCCCTTCGGTCGTGAGGTTCTCGCCGAAGCCGCCGTAGGGGATCATGCGCGCTTCCTCGCGCTCCCACCAGCGCAGATCTTCGAGCGCGTAGGCGTAGACCGCCTTGTCGGGGCCGCCGTGCGCCTTGCGGTCGGCCTGGTCGTCGCCGGCGAGGTTGACGCCGCGCGCCGCGACGCGCCCCTCGACGGGCGACTTCCAGATCGCGCTTTTCACCTGCTTGCCGTTGAACTCGAACGCGCGCGGCCGGCCGACATTGACCGAGACGATGCGCGCGGCGGTATTATCTGAAGCCATACGTCCTCCCCGAAAACGGAATACTATATTATGTCTAGCACCGCCGCGCCGACGCCGGAACCTCCGCGCGGGCGGGTCATCGGATTTTGTTCGGGATCGGCGGGATGGATTTGAGGTAGTCGGCGATCGCCAGCGCGTCCTCGCGCTTCATGCGCTTGAAGCCTGCCTCGACGACCTCGGCCATGAGCCCCTGCACTTCGTCGAGGTCCGGCTTGGTTCCGGTCAACAGCAGGTCGGCGATGTCGTCGCGGCTCCACGTTCCGATGCCGGTGTCCTTATCGGGGGTGATGTTCGGCACGACTTGGCCCAACGGCCCGTTCTTCGCTCCGGCGAGGTAGAGCGAGCGGTCCGGCACGCCCATGAAGTTTCGCGGCGTGTGGCAATCGACGCAGAGCGCCACGTGCTCGACCAGGTAGCGGCCGCGCTCGACCCCGCCCGCCGGGGCCTTAGCCGGCGCGGCGGAAAAACGGCTGAAGAAGCGAAACCAGACGAAGGTGCCGCCGGCGCGGTAAAAGGGCGCCAGGCTTCGCAGCGCGGGGGTTGGCTTCGGCTGCGGCTTCAAGGTCCTCAAGTAGGCGATGAGATCGCCGGCATCCTCCTCCGACATGCCCGAGTAGGCCTCGTAGGGCATGACCGGAAGAAGCTTCGCGCCGTCCGGCCGGATTCCCCTGGTCAGCGCGTCGCGAATCTGCCGGTCCGACCAATTGCCGAGACCCGTCGTTTTGTCGGCGGTGAGATTCGTAGAGTAGAGCTTCGCCATCGGGATGGGAAACTCGCGCGCCCCCGCGTTCGGTGTCCCGTTCGGAACCGTGTGGCAGCCGCAGCCGCCGGCCAGCGAGAAGATATACTGTCCTCGCTCGGCATCGCCCCGCGTTTGCGGCGGGGCGGCGGCCCTGGAGGAGACGGTCCTTTCGGCGCCGATGGACGACGCGCCGAGCCCGACCGCACCGGCCAAGCACAGGGTGGACACGAGCGATTTGTTTAGCTTCATTCTTTATCCACTTCCGGTCCGGCCGTTATGCGGCCTCCCGTCCTGTTGACCGGAGCGAGCGGGAAAAAATTCCCGCGCGAAATAAAAAATAGCGACGGAGCGTTTCGCGTCAAGCTTTCCAACCTCCGCGCGATTGGCTATATGGAAGCGATGTCTTCCGCCTCGACCTTGCCGGAGCTGCTGCGCGAGCGCGCCCGCACGCACCGCGAGAGCGTTTTGCTCGTCGAGCGCGATCGCCGCATGACCTACGGCGGGCTCGCGGACGCCGCGGCGCGCGCC
>DATFWH010000346.1:0-4167 GCA_035259465.1 Binatia bacterium | reverse complement strand
AGTCTGGACGACTATCTCAACTCACGCATGATCTCCGAGCCGATCCGGCTATTCGATTGCGTTATGCCCTGTTCCGGCGCGGAATGCATCGTGCTGGCCTCCGAGGAGCGCGCGCGCGGCATCGCGGACAAGCTCGTCTATCTCGTCACCGACGCCGAGCGGGTCCACTATCAAGTAGGCGATATGCTGCCGGACAAGACTACTTTCGGCATCAAGCCGGTTGCCGAGAAGCTCTTTCAGGAAATCGGCCGCGACGAGATCGATCTGTTTGAGATTTATGACGATTATCCGATCGCGGTTTTGATCCAGATCGAAGACCTGGGGTACTGCAAGAAAGGCGACGGCGGAAAGTTTGTCGAGAGCCGCGATCTCACTTTCAAAGGCGACTTCCGCGTCAACACCGGCGGCGGCCAGCTCTCCGTAGGGCAGGCGGGGCTCGCCGGCGGATTTCTCCATATCGTCGAGGCGCTGCGCCAATTGCGCGGCGAGGCGGGTCCGAGGCAGGTGAACGACGCCGAGCGCGCCCTGGTGACCGGCATCGGCTGGCTATCTTACGGCCGCAATCTCGGTACGGCCGCCGGCCTGATCATGGAGAGGAGATCGTGATGGCCGAAAAAAATCTTCCCAAGATCAATCCAATCGACCGACCGTTCTGGCAGGGAGCGGCGGAGGGAAAATTTCTGCTGCAGCATTGCCGCGCCTGCGGCAAGCTCCAGTTTTTCCCGCGGGCGGTTTGCACCGGCTGCTTCAGCGCCGATCTCGATTGGACGGCGGCGCGCGGCGAAGGCGAAGTCCACAGCTTCACCCGGGTGTACGTGCCGCGCAACCCCGCGTTCAAGGACGAAGTGCCGATTTGTTATGCCAACGTGGTGCTGGACGAAGGGGTGATTGTGGAAAGCCGGATCGTGGGGAGGGGAGTCGAGGAGATCAAGCTCGGCGACCGGGTACGGGTGGCGTTTCAGGAAACTTCCGATCCGCAAATCAAACTGCCGGTCTTCGAGCTAACGAAATCTTCGTGAGGGAGTCTCCGATGCGAGGAATTCCGCGTGCCGCGACGTTTTCTCTCGCGCTTTTTCTATTGTGTCTTCTGTCTTCTTCTGTATCGGCGCAGATGAAGCCGCTGCGCGAGATCAACTCCTCCTACCCGCTCGGCGGCTCGACGAGTTTCTTCTGGGTGGCGTATCGCTCGGGAGCGTTCGAGAAACGCGGCCTGAAGCTGAAGCCCATTTTTATTCGCGGCAGCGTGGCCGCCATTCAATCGCTGCTGGCGAAAGAGCTCTCGATTCAAATGGAGGCCGGTCCCGCGGGCGTCCGGGCGTGGGCGCGCGGCGCGAAGGAGATCGTTTTGACCGGCGCCGTCGGCAACAAGCTCGACTATATCCTGGTCACCACGCCCTCGATACGCAAGGCGGAGGACCTCAAAGGTAAGAAGATCGGCGTGAGCCAGATCGGCGCAAGCTCGGATTTCATCGCCCGCTACGCCGTGCAGCAACTGGGATTAAATCCCGAGAGAGACGTGACGATCCTGGCGGCGGGCGACGTGGGACAGCGCTGGGCGGCTCTGACCGGCGGCCATCTCGACGCCACGGTGGCGCAGCCGCCGTACGCGCTCCGCGCGCGCAAGAGCGGCTACCCGGTGCTGCTTGATATCTCCCGGCAGGAGTTTCAGTACCCGATCTCCGCCGTCTTCACGACCCGCTCTTTCATCAAGGCTGAGCCGGAGACCGTGATGAACTTCATGCGCGGCCTCGCCGACGGCATGGACTTCTACCGGGACGAGAAAAACAAGGAACAGGTGATTAAGTTTCTCGGCGAGTACTACCGGTCGAACGCGGTGGAAGAGCTGGAAGAGACGCGCCGGGTCTACAGCCAGCTCACGCCGGGATTGCCGATCATCACTGCGAAAGCCATCGAGAACGTGATAAAAAACGAAAAGGATTTGGCCGCGATGACGCTCAATCCGATGGAGATTCTCGATCTCTCGTTTCTCCAAAGGCTCGAGGAGGAACGGAAGGCGAAAGCGCGCTAGAAAGGGAACGATGCCATACAGCACGGTGATCTACGAAGTAAAGAACGGGATCGCTTTGATCACGCTTAACCGGCCCGAGGCGATGAACGCGATGAACCAAGAGATGAGCGGCGAGATCGTGAGCGCCTGCCGCCGCGTGGAAGCAGACGAGACTATCGGCGTCGTCATTTTCAAGGGCGCGGGCGACAAGGCGTTCTCGAGCGGCATGGATCTAAAGGAAAGGGCCGCCGGCGCGCCGGTCCCGCCCATCGTGAGAAGGCAGGCGAAGACGGCGCCGGAAGCGAATACGCCCACGAAGGCGGTCGCCGCGATCAGCAAGCCGACCATCGCAGCCATCAACGGGTACGCCGTCGGCGGCGGGCTGGAGCTGGCGCTCGCGTGCGATCTGAGAATCGCCGCGGCGGACGCCAAGCTCGGGCTCGCGGAAGTGCGGCGCGGGATTATTCCGGGGGCGGGCGGGACGCAGCGGCTCGCCCGCGTCGTGGGCCTCGCGCGGGCGCTGGAGCTCGGCCTCTCGGGGCGGCTCGTCGAGGGAGCGGAGGCGTTTCGCATCTGCCTCGTCCATCAGGTCGTGGCGCGCGAGGAGCTTTTGACGGCGGCGGAGCGCCTTGCCGAGACGTTGCTCAAGGGCGCGCCGCTCTCGCTGCGCTTTATCAAGGAAGCGATTCGTAAAGGCTCCGAACTTCCGCTGGAGGAAGGGTTGCGTCTGGAGGCGGACCTCTCGGCGCTGATCGCTACGACCGAGGACGCGAAGGAGGGGCCGCGCGCCTTCGCCGAGAAGCGGGAACCTGTTTGGAAGGGAAAATAGATCGGCGGCGAAAACCGATGACCGGCAGCCGGAAAGTAAAAGAATGTGAGCCGTTAGCATGGCGAATTTTTTATTGATCGGCGACGCGCTCAAGCGCAACGCTTATAAATATTTCGTCAAGCCGGCGCTCAGGCAGGGCGCGCGCGCCGTGACCTACGGCGAACTGAACGAGTGCGTGAACCGGCTGGCGAACGGTCTTCTGGCCGCCGGCTTTCGCAAGGGCGACGCCGCTGCGCTCCTGGTCGGCAATCGGATCGAGCACCTGGAGATTCTGTTCGCGCTGGCAAAGATCGGCGTCATCGCGATTCCTCTGGATCCTAAGTGGCGCGCGCTGGAGATCGGCGCGACGTTGTCGTCGCTTGGCCCCAGCGCCGTTTTTTTGGAAGAAGCCTGCAAGGCGGAGTTCAACGCGGCGCAAAAGGAACACCGGCTCGACGGCATCCGCCCGTTCGTCGTGGGCGAGAAGAGCTTCGAGGGGCTGCACGAGAATTCGAGCTCAGATGAGCCCGAAGCGGAGGTGGCCGAGGACGATCCTTTCGTTGTGATGATCACTTCGGGCACAACCGGCTTTCCCAAGGGCTGCCTCACGAGCCACCGGACCTATGTTTTTCACTGCATCAACAACGCGATCGAGAAAGGGCTCGGCGCGCACGATATCGCGCTGCTGTGTTCGCCGATCTATTTCAGCCACGGCAGGTCGTTCACGATCGCGATGCTCTACTTCGGCGCCACCGTCATTATCCACTCCCATTTCGATCCCGTCGAAGTACTGAAGACCGTCGACCGCGACAAAGTCACCTACCTCGGCACCGTCCCCACGATGTGCGAGCGGCTGCTGCAAGTGCCGGACGTCAAATCGTACGACTTGTCATCAATCCGCTGTCTCAGCATCACGGGCGGCAAGGTCCATCCGCCAGTGCTGGAAAAGCTCCGCCAAACCATCACGCCTAACATCTATCGCACCTATGCCGCGACGGACTCGGGGCAAATGGCGATATCCAAGCCCGCGGACATGGCGACAAGGCCGGCCTCGGCGGGGCGGCCCGTCTGGTGCACCGAGCTTAAAATTATCGACGAGGCCGGCCGGCCGATGCCGGTCGGCGACGTCGGAGAGATTCTCACGAAGAGTCCGCTCGCGACGCAGGGCTATTACAAAAATCCCACGGCCACCGAGGCGTCGTTTCGCGATGGATGGTTTCACACCGGCGACCTGGGATATTTCGATGAAGACGGCTATCTCTATGTCGTCGGCAGAAAGAAGGACATGGTCAAAAGCGGCGGCATCAGCGTCTATCCGCTGGAGATCGAGACCGTCCTGTATCATCACCCG
>DATFWH010000345.1:0-8104 GCA_035259465.1 Binatia bacterium | reverse complement strand
TTGGCGATCACCAGAGTCCAGACCATCGAAAAGGTGATCGGGAGATGCTTGGTCAGCATGTCGGGTCCCGGCGTGAGACCCATGATGAGGAAGCCGCCGAGGAGAATCGCCATCGCGCCTCCCCCAGGGACGCCGAAGGCGACCGTGGGGATGAGCTCCCCTCCCTCTTTGGAATTGTTCGCGGCGCCTGGACCCAGAACGCCGCGGACGTCTCCTTTGCCGAAGCGCGCGCGGTCCTTGGTGTCCTTGGCGCTTTGAACCGCATGCGCGTAGGCGACCCATTGCGCAACGCCGCCGCCCGCGCCTGGCAGAATGCCGATGAAGACGCCGACCGCAGAGCAGCGCACGACCAGCCAGAAATGGCGAAACGTGTCCTTGATTCCCTCGATGACGCCGGCCTGCAAATTCTCCGGCTGCCGGTCGCCCGCGATCGCCGTGCCGCGCACCGCGAGATCGATAATCTCGGGAATCGCGAATATGCCGACGAGCACCGGCACGAGATCGAGGCCGTCCCACAGGTACATGAGACCCAGGTCGAAGCGAAGCGTGCCGGATTGTCGCTCCTGGCCTATCGTGGAAAGCAGCAGGCCGAAGAGGCCCATCGCGAATCCCCGGATCTGGCCGCGCACGCCGAGGCCGCTGAGCGAAGTGATACAGGCGATCCCGACCATGGCGAGCATGAAGAGCTCGGGCGAGCCAAAAGAAAGAACCAGCGGGCGAACGACGGGGATCGCGAGCGCCAGGACCAGGGCGCCGATCAACGCGCCGATGAGGGAACTCATCAGCGCCGCGCCGAGAGCGCGTCCGGCCTCTCCCTTCTTCGCCATCGGGTAACCGTCCACGACGGTTGCGGCGGAAATCGCCTCACCCGGGACGCCGAAAAGAATCGAGGTAATATCGCCGGTCGTCGCCGCGACCGAGTGCATGCCGAGAAGAAACGCGAAACCTTCGGCCGGCGACATTTTGAAGATGAACGGGAGCATCAGCGCCAGCGTCGCGGCGCCGCCGATGCCCGGGAGAAGGCCGACGACAAACCCCAGCCCCATCCCGATCATCATGAGGCTGAAGGCCTTCCACTGTAAGACCAGCAGCAGCCCGTCGATCAGCGCATCGAACATCGTGTTATTCTAGATTTTGGATTTAGATTTACGGATCGCCCGTGTCGATTGCTTTAATCGAAAATCTAAAATCGGCAATCGAAAATTCGCTCAGCCTTCGAGCTTGATGTATTTGCCCATCTCTTTAAGAGTCTCGGGCGTCTGGTTGAGCAGCGCAGCGAAATCTTTCAACACCTGCTCGGCTGAGATGTAGTTGAAATCGATTTTTGCCTTTTTGCCCTCGGCCAAAAACTCGGGATCTTTGATCATTTTCGCAAAGGCCTCGCGCAGGATCGCGACGCGATCCGCCGGAGTGGCCGGGGGCACCGCAAAGGCGCGCCCAATCGCCAGCGGCACCGCCCGGATACCCATGAGCGCCTTGCCGAGCGCGCTGGTCGCGAGGTCCTCGTCCACCGGCAGCTTTTCGAATCCCGGTGCGGCGACCCGGCCGCGAACGACGGCGCGCACGATGCCTTGATCTTCAGCGAGCTTGATCGTCGTCGCCAGGGCGGCCCAGGCGTCGACTTCCTTGCGTTGAATCGCGAGCTGGATGTCGCCATTCGAAGGATAACCGGAGACGAGTTTCAGCTTGGCGCCGGCGAACTCTCTGAGGAGGAGAGGAAAATCGTGGGCGTTCGAGCCCGGCCCGGTCGTGCCGACGATGATCTCCTGGTTAGACTTGCGGATATCGTCGAAGCTTTTGTAAGGCAGATCGGATCGGATCGAAAGCGCCACGCCGTCGGCGCCCGTCGATCCAAGCCACTGGAATTTGCGCACGTCGAAGCGGACCTGCTCGACTTTTGCAAGCTGCGCGACGGCGACGTTGGGGTTGGAGGCGAGAATCGTGAGCCCGTCCGGCTTGGCGACATTGAAGACATTATTGGTCGCGAGCATGTGCGCCGCTCCCGGCATCTCTTGCACGATCACCACCGGCTTTCCCGGAATGTACTTTCCGAGGTGGTGGCCGACGATCTGCGTCGCGGCGATCAGGCTGCCGGCGCCTTTGGCGCCGATAATGACCGTGACGGTCTTTCCTTCAAAAAAATTCGTCTGCGCGCGCCCGGGTGCAGCGATCGCGACCAGCGGGAAAATCATTGACAGCGCCAGTCTCCACGTGCGTTTCATAGCCCCTCCTGAATTAGTTAGAAGCCTCTTCCCGAATTCGAAGCAAGCGGAGCCTATCCAAGGAGCGATTATGGTGTCAAGAGCGACGCTCGGCTGTTGCGGAAGTCTCGACCGGGTGTTAGCGTCCGCATTTTCGGAGGATACAATGAAGCGTAAACACGCGTCGCCGAAGGCGCGAAAGCGCGCGCAGCGCAAGGTTTCCGCGATCGATATCCACGCCCACTTCGTTCCCGAAGAGTATTTACGAATCCTCGGGGCCGAAGGCGAGCCGCGCGGAGTGGGCCTGCGCTCCACGCCGACGGGGGCGATCATCCAAGTGGGGCCGGTCCCGATCGGACCGATCACCGCGCCCTACCACGATCTGGATCTTCGGTTGAAGGAGATGGACAAAATCGGCGTGGCGGTGCATGCGCTGTCGCTCATGCCGCCGATGGTCTACTGGGCCGACGAGACGCTCGCGCCGAGCCTTGCGCGGATCGTGAATGACGCGATGGCCGCGGCCCATCGGAGCCATCCCGACCGTTTCGTCTTCCTCGCGACGCTCCCCATGCAGCAACCCGAGGCCGCCGCCGGCGAAGTGGAGCGCGCGGCGGGCGAGCTCGGCTGCCGCGGCGTTTACTTAGGCACCAACGTGCGCGGCAAGGAGCTGAGCGATCCTTCGTTCCTGCCGGTCTTCGAGCGGATTCATTCTTTGAATCTCCCGGTCTTCCTCCACCCGCTCAACGTCATCGGCGCGCAGCGCCTCGGCCACTATCACCTGCACAATCTCCTCGGCAATCCCTTCGACACCGCCGTCGCGGCCGCCAATTTAATCTTCAGCGGACACCTCGACCGCTTTCCCAAGCTCCAAGTCTGTCTGCCGCACGCCGGCGGCGCGCTGCCCTATCTCATCGGCCGTCTCACTCATGGCTGGAAAGTGCGCGAGGAGTGCCGAGCGCTAATGAAGCCGCCTTCGAGCTATCTCCGGCGCTTCACTTACGACACGATCAGCCACGCGCCGGAGTCGCTCGGTTATCTGATCGATCTCGTCGGCGCCGACCGGGTGATGCTAGGCAGCGACTACTGCTTCGACATGGGCTATGAGCGGCCAGTCGAGGTCGTCACTGCCCTCAAGCTCGCCCGCAGTGATGAAGAGAAAATCCTCGGGGGCAACGCGAAGAAGCTGCTGCGGCTGAAGTAGCTAGGACTTCAACGGCAAAGCGACCGGCTCATGCCGCTCGGCCGAGAGGTCGGCGGCGAGCGTCACCTCCATTACCTGCCGCGCTTGCTCCGGAGTCACGAGCACCGGCCGGTCGAGCGCCGCCGCTTCGATGAAGTGGATCGTCTCCGCCTGCATCGGTCCCTGGTAGACGTGGCCCACGGGCTCGCCCGGCATCGTGGAGAGCGGCAGCATCATGCCGTGCTTCATCGTATTGAGCACGACATCGCGGTGGCTGTCGTCGATCAGGAGCGCGCCTTCGGTCGCGACGATCTCGATCGTCGTGGTCGAGAAATGCGGGTAGCCGGGCGGCAGCGCCCAGCCCGCCCCGATGGTGAAGGCGGCGCCGTCCTCCATTGTCACGATGATCCACTGGCAGTCGGGCACGCCGTGGGTCTTTTTCATAACGCCGTAAACCGCTTCGGAGTAGACCCGGGCGGGTTTGACCCCTTCGAAGCACCAGAGGATGAAGTCGAGATCGTGCGTTGCCTCCATCACCGCCGGCGAGAGGCGGATGCGCCCGCCGATTTTATTGCCGATCGAGCGTGAGACGTTGCGGCTCACGAGCGCGGTCACGAGCCGGCCGAGCGTGCCGTCGGCGAGGCATTGCTTCACGTAGGCGTACTTCGGATTGAAGCGCTGCGTATAGCCGATGGTGAATTTGAGCTTGGCTTTTTTCGCCAGCGCGATCATCTCGTCCGCTTCGGCGAGCTCAAGCCCCATCGGCTTCTCCAGCAGCGTATGCTTCTTCGCGAGCAGGCAGTCCTTGGTAATCGGGTAGTGCGTCGTTTCCGGCGTGCTACAGACGAAGACGGCGTCGATGTCGTCACGGCCGAGCAGCTCGTGGTAATCGGTCGTTGCCGTCTTGGCGCGGATCGCTTCCGCCACCCGATGAAGCTTCGCGGCGTCGATTTCTGCCAGGTGCACGCTCTCGACCAGCGGATGGCTCGCTGCGACCAGCGCGCGGATCTCGCCGATCCAGCCGGTGCCGATGATGCCGACGTTGATCTTGCGCGCGGCCATTTTTATCTCTCCCGAAGGCGAGGAAAGCTTCGTGTCACGGCGGCAAACTACTTGAGATTCCGGCGCGGATCAAGGATGCGGGCGGGGTGAAAACCGTATTGGCTTTCCCGGCGGCGTATAGTAGGCTCCCCGCGGGACTGTTTCAGAAGGCTAAGAATGAAACACGAAGGAGGCGTTATGCTCTTCGGGTTTAAATTGAGACTGGTCCTTTCCCTCCTGTCGACTCCCATTTTAGGAGCTCTCGCGGGGGCGCAGGAATTTCCCACCAAACCGATCGACCTCGTCGTACCGTACGCGCCCGGCGGCTCGCACGATCTGACCGCACGGGCGCTCACGAGCGTCGCGCATCAGTATCTCGGTCAGCCGATGCTGGTGGTGCTGAAGCCCGGAGGCGGCGGTGCGGTCGGCTCTCAGTACGCGATCCGCGCCAAACCCGACGGCTACACGCTGATGCTCGGCGGCTCCGGGCCGAACACGATCTTTCCGTTGGTGCAGAAGGCACCCGTCGGCCCCGACCATTTCACCGCGATCGCGCGCATCAATTACAGCCCGGCGATCTTCGCCGTGCGCAGCGAGGCGCCGTGGAAGACGTTTCGCGAGGTCGTCGATTATATGAAGAAAAATCCCGGCAAGCTTAATTTTGCCAACACGGGGACCTGGGGAGCGGGCGACTTTCCCATGCGCATGGTCGCGCGCGCCGCCGGCGTCGAGTACAACAACATTCCCTTCGACGGCGGCGGCCCGGCGCTCATCGCCGTGCTCGGCGGCCACGCCGACGGGAGCTTCCTCTACACCGCGCAGCTGCTGCCGCAGATCGGCGCGGGGAAGATGCGCGCGCTCGCGATCACCGATACACGGCGGCTGAAAGATCTGCCCAACGTGCCGACGCTCCGCGAAGAGGGCGTCGACGTCGTCTTCACCCAGTGGCGCGCGGTGCTGGCGCCCAAGGGCATTCCGCCGCCGATCGCGCAAAAGCTCGAGGCGGCGCTCAAGCAGATGACCGAGGACGGATCGTTCCAGGCGCTCATCAAGCAGCTCGGCGACGAGATCCAGTTCCAAACCGGCAAGGAATTCGAGGCGACCTGGCGGCAGGAATGGGACGGCTTCGCCAAGGTCGTGGCCGGCGCACAGAAATAAAAGCCATGGCGCGACGCGATACGACGGTGGCGGCCTTGGCGCTTGGTTTCGGCGCCGTGGCGGCTTACGAGTCGGCGAAGCTTCCGTTCGGGACAGTGCACAGCCCCGGTCCGGGATTTTTCCCGTGGTGGACCAGCGTCCTCATCGTTGCGCTGGCGTCGATCTTCTTCGCGCAGACGCTGACGACCCACGCAAGGGGCGAGCCTGAAAGCGGCAGAAGAATCACAAAGGTGCTCGCGCTTCTCGCGGTTCTGGCGCTTTACACTTTTTCCCTCGAGCCGCTCGGCTACCCCCTGTGCACGTTTCTACTCGTTCTATTCATGCTGCGCGTGACCGATCCTCAGCGCTGGCCGGTCGCTCTCGGCATGGCGGCGCTCACCGCGGCCGGGTCGTACATCGTCTTCGCCGTGTGGCTCAGCGTGCCGCTGCCGCGCGGGCCGCTCTGAGATCGATATCGAGTCGTCCGATGGAGATCCTCGGCAACCTCGCCACCGGCTTTTACGTCGCGCTGACGCCGGCGAACCTGCTCTACTGTTTTTTGGGGTCGTTCATCGGCACCGCGATCGGCGTCCTGCCCGGCCTCGGACCGCCGGCGACGATCGCGCTCCTGCTGCCGGTTACCTACGGCCTCCCCGCCACCTCCGCGGTGATTCTACTCGCGGGAATTTTTTATGGCGCGATGTACGGCGGTTCGACGACCTCGATCCTTTTGAACATCCCCGGGGAGGCCGCATCGGTCGTAACCTGCCTCGACGGCTATCAGATGGCACGCCAGGGAAAAGCGGGGGCCGCGCTCGCGATCTCGGCGTTTGGCTCCTTCATCGCCGGGACGCTCGCGATCGTCGGTTTGATGGTGCTCGCACCGCCGCTCGCTTCGTTCGCTCTCAAGTTCGGACCCGCGGAGAACTTCGCGCTGCTCGCGCTCGGCCTCACGATGGTCGGCTATCTGGCGGGCGCGTCGCTTACGAAAGGGCTCATGATGGCCGGCCTCGGCCTCTTGCTCGGGACCGTCGGGCTCGATCCGATCATGGGGACGCAGCGATTCACATACGGATTTTTCAAGCTGAGCGAGGGGTTCGACTTCATCCTCGTGGCGATGGGACTCTTCGGCATCGGCGAGGTGCTGGCGAACGTCGAGCAGACGATCACCGCGGACGTCTTTCAGACGAAAATCCGCGGCCTGTTGCCGAGCCGCGAGGAGTGGCGCCAATCGGCGGCGCCGATCGCGCGCGGCTCGCTGTTGGGATTTTTTATCGGCGTTTTGCCCGGCGGCGGCGCGATCATCTCGTCGTTTATCTCCTACGCGGTGGAAAAAAAATTCAGCCGGCACCCCGAGCGCTTCGGCAAGGGGGCGATCGAAGGCGTGGCGGCGCCGGAGTCGGCCAACAACAGCGCGGCGACGAGCTCGTTCGTGCCGCTGCTCACGCTCGGCATTCCCGGCAACGCCTCGATCGCGATGATCTTCGCCGCGCTGCTCATCCACGGCATCCGGCCCGGGCCGCTCCTGGTCGCGGAAAAGCCGGAGGTCTTCTGGGGGCTCGTCGCCTCGATGTACATCGGCAACATCATGCTGCTGGTCTTGAACCTGCCGCTCATCGGCCTCTGGGTGAAGCTCCTCAAAGTCCCTTATCCGTTGCTCGCGCCGCTCATACTGGTCTTCGTCCTGATCGGCTCGTACAGCGTCAATAACAGCAGCTTTGACGTCGGCGTCACGATCGCCTTCGGACTTCTCGGCTACCTGCTACGCAAGTTCGACTTCGAGCCCGCGCCGCTGGTCCTCGCGATGATCTTGGGCCCTCAACTTGAAGCCTCGCTCCGGCGCTCGCTGATCTACTCCCGCGGCGATCTTATGGTCTTCTTCGAGCGTCCGATCGCCGCCGCGCTGCTGGCGCTGGCTGTGTTGATGCTGCTCTCGCCGCTGTTCCGCAACCTGCTGAGCCGCAGATTCTGGCGATTCGTGGCGCCGGAATCTGAGAGACGCGACAAGCCCGATGCCGGCTCCATCTGAATAAGACGGGAGGGATGAGCGATGAAGATTCTTATGGTAGCGCTGGCGGTCTGGATGATGACGGCCGCCGTGTCCGCTCAAGAAGGCAAATGGGTGAAGCTCGCGCCTTTCCCCGAGCCGGGCGAAGAAGTGTACGGTATAGCCGCCGGAGGCAAGCTGTATGTTTTCGGCGGAATCGCGCCGGTCTGGAAGCCGCGCGCTCTCGTTTACGAGTACGACCCGGCAAGCGACAAATGGGCCAAGAAAAAGCCCATGGCGCTGCCATCGCACCATGTCGCTCTCGCAGAATTAAACGGCAAGATTTATGTCTTCGGCGGCTTCGTCTTGCCGCAGTCGGGGCCGCCCGCCTGGCAGCCGATCGACAACGCCTGGGAATACGATCCCGTTAACGATAGCTGGAAGGCGCTGGCGCCGATGCCGACCAAGCGCGGCTCTCCGGTCGCCGCGGCGGTGGGCGGAAAGATTTATGTGATCGGCGGCGCCGCGCCGCACGCCGGCTCGAGCGAGACCGCGATT
>DATFWH010000344.1:0-10964 GCA_035259465.1 Binatia bacterium | reverse complement strand
CGGTACCCGTTGCGGCCCGGCCGAAACGGGTACCGTCGCGATGAGAGCGCCGGTGCCGGTATCGATAACGCTCACGGTATTGTCTTTGAAATTGCCGACATAGGCCTTAGGCCCCGCCGCATGGGCCGGCCCCGCCGCCGCGCCCAGCATGAAGCAGGCCGCCAGCGCCAGCATCGTGTAAAAACTCCAGCGGCCGGTCCGGCCGTGGATATTATGTTTGGTTGGCATAAGATTTCCTCCTTATTCTTTGAGACCGTCCCACCGTAAAAATATTCCCGGGCGCTTTGTGAAGTTTTCTTTAAAGCCTATGCCCGCCGCCGGATCGCTCTGGCGGCGGGACCCGACCGGTAAGCGTCATTCCCGGCCGACCATCATCCGGAACCTGCGGGCGAGCTTTTGCGCCCAGACCTCCTCTTTTCCAAGCGGGTCGTGGTCGCAGGGTCCGTAGAAATCGATAAGATCGCCCGAAGCGGGATCCTTCAGGACCGGATGCGCCGTGCCGAGCGTCCTTCCTTGGATCGCGGGAAACTTCAGATGGCAGTAGCCGCTTTGATCCAACTGGACCTTGCTGACGAGGCCCTGCGCTTCTGCGCCTGCCGTTCCCCCCAGACCCACGATTCCTGCAAAAATGAACACAGACAAAAGTGGCTTGATGTTTTTCATGTGCGCCACCTCCTTTCGCCTCGTCCGACCGGCGGCGGGGCGAAGATATTCCACCGCCGCTAAACGGGAATTTTTTGTCGGAAGGACCGGTCTAAGAGGATGAAGCGCCGCCGCTCGGCGTTCGTTGACTCGGTGCGAAACGCATGCAACAATCTCACGGAAACTCTCCACGACAAGCCTTACAGCCCAGCCTTTTTTTAGTCCCCGGCGGGAATAAATCCGGCACAGGAGCGGTCTCTACTGTGGGGGAAAAAGACAAACTGGCGCACTTCGAGGAAGCGATTTTGCCTCACATGGACGCCGCGTATAACATCGCCCGCTGGCTCACGCGCAACGAGCGCGACGCCGAGGATATGGTGCAGGAGTCCTACCTCCGGGCTTTCAAGTTTTTCGACGCCTTCACGGGCGTGAACGGGCGCGCCTGGCTGCTCACGATCGTGCGCAACACCTGCTACACGTGGCTGCAGCAAAACCGCGGGCGCGAGCTGATGACGGAGTTCGACGAGACGATACACAGCGAGGAAAACGAGGCCTGGAATCCGGCGGCGCAGGTAGCCAAGCAGATCGACAACCGCATGCTGGCGCAGGCGATCGAAGCGCTGCCGGCGGAGTATCGGGAGGCGGTCGTGCTGCGCGATCTGGAAGGCATGTCCTATAAGGAGATCGCCGAAGTCGCGGCGGTGCCCGTCGGCACCGTCATGTCGCGGCTCGCGCGGGCCCGCGGAAAACTCAAGCGCCTGCTCACCGAGCGCTTGAAAGAGAAGGCGTAGAATGAACCACGAAGCCGCACGAAATTTGCTCGACGCCTACCTCGACGGCGAACTGGATCCGGCCGGCCGTCTCGAGGTCGAGCGCCATTTGCAAGAGTGTCAGCTTTGCTCGCAGGGCTACGAAGAACAGAGCGCGCTCAAGCGGGCCGTGGGCGGAAGCGGGCTCCGGTATAAAGCGCCGGCCGAGCTGCAGCAGCGCATCCGCTTCGCGCTGCGGAGAGAGGCGAACGCGGAAAAGTCCGAGCGCACCGTGCCGCGCCGGTGGTTCGCCGCCGCGGCTTCGCTCGCGGTCGCCGCACTAGCGCTTCTCGTTGTGCTGCCGTTCGTGCGCGACCGCCGCGCGGACGATCTCGTCGCCCGCGACGTTCTCGGCGCCCATGTCCGCTCGCTCATGGCCAATCATCTCGCAGACGTGTCTTCCTCGGACAAGCACACGGTGAAGCCGTGGTTCGACGGCAAGCTCGACTTCTCGCCGCCCGTGGAAGACCTCGCCGCGCAGGGATTTCCCTTGATCGGCGGCCGGCTCGACTACGTCGACAACCGCCCGGTCGCGGCGCTCGTCTACCAGCGCAAGAAACATTTCATCAATGTTTTCGTCTGGCCGGCGGAATCGCGCGCTGCCGACGCGAAGAAAATCGCCGAGCGCCAGGGCTACGATCTGTTTCACTGGACGAAGGGCGGCATGAACTACTGGGCGGTGAGCGACCTGGAGGAGAGCGATCTCAGGAGTTTTGTGGATATGTTGCAAAAGGGAGCGGCGGGCGGAAAATCGTAGCCGGCAACAATGCTACAGACGAAGAGAGCCCTGGGAGAATTCTCTCTCACGGCTCTCTTTTTTTGGCTGGGCTTATTCGAACTCTTCAATCCTTCTGCGCCGGGAGTCGAGCTCCTGCGCGCGGATCTCGTCCTTGCCCAGAGGATCGTGGTCGCACGGACCGTAGAAATCGACGAGGTCCGCCGAGCCGCTGTCGTTCAGAACGGGCAGCTGCTGACCCAGCGTGCTTTCCCTAATCGACTCGAACTTCATGTGGCAGTAGCCGCCGTCGTTCAAGGCTTCTTTGGAAATAATGCCTTGCGCGCCGGCGGACGCGGCGCCGAGACCGATGACGCCGTTCGAGCCGGCGCGAATGCCGGCGATTTCAGGGAATCAGCAGCAGCTTGCCGGTCGTAGCGCGCGAGGCCAGCAGCCGGTGCGCGTCGGCCGCGCGATCGAGAGGAAAGGTCGCGCCGATGTGGACTTTGATCCTGCCGGTTTCGATCCAGCGGAAAAGCTCGCCGGCGCGGCGCAGCACGTCCCCATGGTTCGCTACGTGATGCGTGAGGCTCGGCCGCGCCAGAAACAACGAGCCTTTCGCATTCAGTACGGCCGTGTCGAAAGCCGGCACGGGGCCGCTCGACTGGCCGAAGATGACCAGCATCCCGCGCGGCGCGAGCGAGTCGAGACTTTTTTCGTACGTCGTCTTGCCGACGGAATCGTAAACTACGTCGACGCCGCGCCCGCTCGTGAGCCGGCGAACCTCCGCGGCGAAATCCTGTTCGGTATATAAGATCGCTTCGTCCGCCCCGGCGGCTTTGGCGAGATCGGCTTTCTGCGCGCTGGAGACGGTGGCGATCACGCGCGCGCTGCGAATTTTTGCAATTTGTACGAGCAATAGACCCGTACCGCCGGCCGCGGCATGGATGAGCGCGGTGTGGCCTTGACGCAGCGGAAAGGTGCTGTCGGCGAGGTAATGCGCGGTCATGCCTTGCTGCATGACCGCGGCGGCGAGATTGAAGTCGATCGCGGCGGGCAATTTAAACAGGTGCCAGGACGGGACGGCGGCGAATTCGGCGTAGGCGCCTTGCCCGTTCGAAATGCCGTAAGCGACGCGGTCGCCGACTGCGGCCTCGGTTACTTCCGGACCGACCGCGGCCACGGTCCCGGCCGCTTCTGCTCCGGGTATGTATGGAAGCGCGCGGGCGTGGTGGCCGCCCCAGTGGAATCCCGAGCGGTAGTAGATATCGAGGTAGTTGACGCCGGCCGCAGCGACCTTGACCAGCGCCTCGCGCGGTCCGGGCTCGGGCGCCGCGACCTCTTCGTAGCGCAGCACCTCGGGGCCGCCGAGCTCGTGAACGCGGATCGCTTTCACCGCGGATCAGTTCTCGATGAGCGCGATGACGCGCGCCGGCGCCGATTCGGTCTTCCACTTCGCCGGCAGCGCGATGATTTTGGCCGTGGAGCCGATCTGATCGAGATTGATCAAATTCTCGATCTGGCAGGTGACGTTCGGGAGAATGATTTTATGGACGCGCATGCCGCTCGTCAGAATCTCATCGGCGGTCCGGTAGTCGCTGCCCTTTTCCTCCTGGGCGAAATCGAAGCCGATTACAGCGGGCTTTCTCTTCACGAGCCAGTGTGCCGCTTCTTTGGTAAGACACGGCGAATCGTTCCACCACTTGGGATCGGTCGTCGTATGGCCCTTCGGCCAATCAGTGCGCAGCAGCAAAATGCCGCCGGCCTCGATCTTAAGGCCTTTCTCCTCCAGGGCTTTTTCGGCGCGGTCGAGGTCGTCGGGCGTGATGCGCGCGTTGGCGGAGCCTTTGAACGTGAGGTCGAGGACGACTCCGTTGCCGATCAGCGGCTCCAGCGGCAGCCGCTCGATCGACGGCTTGTCGCGGAAGAAATGGTGCGGCGAGTCGATATGCGTTCCCGCGTGCACCGTCATATGGACGAAGTTGGAGACGAAACCCTTCTCGTCCCAATTGATGTACGGCTTGATCTTGAAATAGGTCTCGTCGGGCGCGAACGGAGCCGAATCGCATTCCTCCACGGTCATGCTCAGATCGACGATGCGCATGCCTACCTCCCGGTCGTTTTAGTCGGACACAGTAACCATGACATAACCCGTTACAGCTTTTGCTTCAATATTTCTCGAGCAGCCGGCCCAGATTCGCGATCCGATCATCAATCCCGGCGAGCCGCAAAGCACGCCACAGACCGGCCTGGTTGCTGGTCACGACCGGCAGTCGGCTCTCCGCCTCCAGCCGTTCGATGATCTCGAACGTGCGGAAATTGCCGCACGAGACGAGAATGCCGTCGGGCTTGTCGGCTCGCTCGACGACTTCACGCGCGAGCCGGTAGGCGGTCTCCGGCTCGAGCTCGCCCATGTCGATGCTGCGCCGGATGCCGAGGCCTTCGATACCGGCGATCTCGAATCCGGATTGCCGCAGCACGTCGATCAGTTTCTCATCCATTTCTCGGATATACGGCGTGGCAACCGCCGGCCGACGAATTCCGAGCGCGCGGAGCGCGTCCGCGACCGCCGTCATACTGGTCGTTGCCTGGATTCCCGTCGCCGCCGTGATGCGCCGGATGAGATCGGCGTCATGCCCCATGCCCCGAAAGAACGCGGCGGCGGTGCCCGCCTGAAGAATCACCTTTACGCCTGCCGACGCGAGCTCGAGCGCCGCGCGCTCGACCTGCTTGATCATCTCCGCCAGGCCTTCGGCCGTGACGTCGTGGATCAGCGTGCGGGTTTCGACGAGACAAACATCGTCGGGCAGCGACCGCCGCCACTCTTCGGCGCCGGCGGTCTCGGGGGAAGGGGAGATGCGTCCTATGCGCGCGCGCCTGCCGTACATCGCATCACTTTATTTTGGCGGATGCCCTGCGGAAATCAGCCATCATCGAGGAGATAGATCGCACGTTTTCGATCGACCGGATCGTATCGATCATACGCTGAATCGATGGGCCGTCCAAATGCGCGCCTGCGCATTCGCGGAATTTGTCTTCCAGCTCATGCGGCGAGAGCGGGTTCTTCGGATGTCCCTTGGGCGGGTGCGATGCGGCGCGGTAGGAGCGCCCGCGGCGAAGGCGTATTTCGAGCCTCGCGAGCGCGTGCTCGACTCCGGCGGCGTCGAGCCGCGCATCGCGCACCAATTCCACTTTTCGCATGAGCGCTTGTACCGCGCCCTCGGAGACTTTCGCGTCGACATACTGCCGGAGCCCGGCCGCCCGGTCGAGAAGCGCGACGGCGACGGAGAACGGCGCGCTGAATTTCCCCTCCATGCCCGTCGCCGGCCGATCGTAAACCAGCGGCGCGGCGGAAAGCTTGCCCATGGTCAGCGTAATTTTTTCGATCGAACGGGCGTCGATATCGTGGCGCACCGCGAGATCGATGGCGGCGTCCAGCGCCGAGTGTAGAACCCCCGCGCAGGGGTAGCGTTTGACCGCGATTCCCGGCGCGCCGAAGAAAAAGGGCTTGCCGAACCGGAGCCGTGATCCGTCGACGTTATTGCGCGACGCGGCGCTGAAAAAACCCATCGGCGCCTCGAAAATATTTTCCGCCGCGGTAAACCCCAGACGCGCGAGCTCCGCCGCGACGACGCCGTTCTCGGCGGCGCGGCCGGCGTTCAGCGCCTTCGCCATGCTGCCCCGATTCGCGCGGACGCCGGCGGAGAACGTCGCCGCCAAGCCGAGCGCGCTTTCGGTGCGCTTCGCGTCGAGAGCCGCGAGGCGGGCCGACGCGGCGGCGGCGCCGAATACACCGATCGTGCCGGTGGAGTGGAAACCGTCGAGATAGTGGCGCGGATCGATCGCGTCCGCCAGCCGGCACGCGACCTCTACACCGACTATATACGCCGCAAGCAAATCGCCGCCGCGCGCGGAAAATTTTTCCGCGAGTGCTAAAGCCGCCGCGAGGACGGGCGTGGTGGGGTGCGTCAGCTGGCCGAAGGGTATTTTCGCGGACGTAGCGAGCTGCGTGTCGTCGTAATCCAGAACGTGTCCCTGGACGCCGTTGGCGAGCGCGGCGTAGCGCGCCGCGATCTTGATTCGCGTCCCGACGATCGTAGCTTCGCGCGCCCCGCCGAGCCCGATCACGTACCTGCGAATGCGCAGGCTCGCCTCCTCGCGTGCGCCCGCGATCATCGTCGCGATCCCGTCCAGGATGTGTGCTTTCGCGGTTTCCAAGACGGCGGCCGGGATGTCTTCGAACCGCGTGGCGGCAACGAAGTCGGCGATTCGCGTGGTTACGTTTTTTCGGGGTACTTTCAAGCGGACTAGGCTGTTAGGCTGCGCCCAAGAATGGGCGCCGGCCGATCCCTCCCATAATCGGCATGGCCTTTGGGAAAAGCCTTTTCGCTTTAACCCGGTCGTATGTCTGCTGTCAATTGAAGCGAGGCGGTCTACGGTGGGCTACAGAAGGTGCTCTAAGTCGATGTCGCCGATTTGCTTTATCGACCAGCCGCGCAGCTCGGCAAGCACTCTGCCGATCTGACGGCAGGCGGCCGTGTCGTCCATTAAGAGACAGCCGACATATCCGCTGTCGCGGTAATCCATGAACAGATAGATGCGATTGTCCGGGCTTATGCTGCCGGGCTGGCTCGAAGCGACTACGGACGTGCGAACCTCTCTCAGGACGCCGACCTCGCCGCGCGCGGGCTTCTCTTGACCCTTGCCCGTCCACGACCAGGTCGGCGGCCACGTAGGTATGCCGCGATGGGATAGGAGCGACATATCGCGCAGCATGCTTCCGCCATATACCCTGCGACAAGGTTGTCAATAGGGTCGAGCCGGGCTGATCGAGAAAAGTTTAAGCGGATCGAAGTCTGGCTATGCGGCTCGAAACAGAAGGCCGCCGGCGAGGCCACCTTCATTTCTTTCCGCTCTGTCGAAGTGCCTGCGGTCCTTATCATCTTTCACAATCGGAATGGGGAACGGCCGGCGGTCGTTGCCGATTTCGAGGGTCGCTTTCGCGCCGTCCGGCCGGGTGAGCGCGTGGAATTCGCCGTAGGCTTTGATGAAGCGATCGCATGCGCTGCGCTCGGCGACGGGATCGCCGCTCTCGAGGAGCGGCTTTGAATCGAAGCCCATAATATCGAGGAGGACTTTTTTGTCGTGCGCCTTGACGCTCGCGACCAGGTCCTGCACCGCGTCTTCGGCCGAGGCATAGCTCCGCTGTTTCGGCGCGGCGCCGAGCGCTATCTGCGCCGCGAGGAGCGCGAGGATGCACAGCGTCCGAAGGAGTATCTCGACCGCGTCGGAATCTTTAAATCTAATGTCGCGGCGATACATAAAACATCCCTCCTCGCCTAATGCTGCATGCTGCCTCTTCGACTACCCGTCCGTAAAATACCCGGCGTGTCGGCGCGCGGCTATCAGGGGTTTCCCTTATTTGTCGCCGCCAAATTCCTTACTTTTTAATTGCCGCGCGCGAGCGTGCAATATCAGGCATAAAGCCCGAGCACGCTCCACGACTGGTGAACCCAAACGAACTATGAACGATCACATCGCGGCGGTGAAAACCGCGATGTGATCCAGGAGGACGCAACGGCGCGCTTGTAAGGTGAGCCAGGCGGCTTCGGTGACTTGATGTGCCGAGAACGATGCCGGCGGCTATTTGGCCGCCGGTCCTTCTTTCGACGCGCGAAAGCCAGCGGCCTTCGCGTCGGCTTCGGTCATGTATTTCCCTTCCTTGGTTTTGCCGTACCAGCGGTCGCCCTCGTAGTGATAAATGCCCGAGTCGGTATTGACCCAAACCATGCCTTTGCGCGGCGGAGCCTGGGCGACGTCGGTCCCGGCGCTTTTCGTCGATTTGGTTGCGCGCTCCGATGAAGGCGCCGGAACAGCGCCTGTGCCGGAGCGCTCGCGCGTGGATGTCGTCTCGGTCGATGCGGCGCGACCGCCGACGGTGACCTGCGGGCGAACCTTGGCGATCGTGCTCTTCGAGACACCGGCCTTCTCAAGGTCGTCAACCGACTTGTAGGGACGGCCTGCGATGATCTTCTTCGCTGTCGCGGGGCCGACCCCCGGCAGATCCTCGAGCTCCTGTTCGCTCGCGCGGTTCAGGTCGACGGGGCCGGAGCTCTTGGCCTGCTCTTTCGACTTTTTCTCGGCGGTCTCCGATTTAGCGGATTGGGACGGAGACGCCTTGGCCGCCGAGCCGACGGTCACTTGCGAGCGAATTTTCTCGATCGTGCTTTTCGGCACGCCCGCCTTCGCGAGATCGTCGACGGATTTGTAGGGACGGCCAGCGACAATCTTCTTAGCCGTCGCCTCGCCGACGCCGTTGAGCGAGGTCAACACTTCGGCCGACGCGCGGTTGATATCGATCTTTCCCTGCGCCGCCGCGTGGACCGACACGGACGAAACGCCTACCAGCGCGCCGGTCAGCAGGACGACGACCCACAGTATAGACAGTTTCTTCATAGGACCCTCCTTGGGTCGGAGTTAACCCCGTTAATCCCGTCTTTACAAGGCCGCCCTCACGGCCGCCCGTCGCGCGAGCCGGCCAATAACGCGCGCCGGCGCCAGAGTCACAGGCTACACGCCGAACTTTTGCTGAGCATCGCAAGAAGATTGGAGAGCTGCTTGGCGAGATCTGGGCCGGCTGCGGCGTCGCCCGAGGCGGCTGGGCCGTAGTGCCCGGGTTAAATGCGCACGCGAGCGATCCGCTCGCCCGGCTTTTGACTGTCGAACGCGGAGGCGGTTACTGCCCCGCGTCAGCGCACCACGACGTACACCAAATTCCCACCCTGATAGGCGGGCTGATACATGACTCCGCCGCAGTTGAAATACGGAGGCGCGCTCACGCATCCTCCCGGGAGAGCGGCGACCGTGGCGGCGGCCGCGGCAGTCGTCGCGGCGGCCGCGGTTGTGGCGGCGGCTGCCGTCGTCGCTGCCGCGGCCGTTGTCGCCGCCGCTGCCGTCGTGGCGGCGGCACCTGCGTAGGCAGTCCTACGCGCGGTGCGCCGGGCCACGCCGGCGTAGCTCCCCGGCGTCATCGGCATGCCGATGATCGCTTCAGCCGGCACGGCGATAAAGACCGCCCCGGTTGCGCCGGCTGCCAGTGCGGCGGTAATAATCAAGCTAGGAAAAAATCCGCGTTTCATAAGTCCTCCGATATTTCGTTTACTTGCGCGCTGCCGCCGCGACTTCTTTCGCGGCCAGAAAATCTACTTTTGTCGCTGTCGGCGGCGGCTTGAAAGTGAACATGGCGGTATTGAGCTTTGGTGAAACGTTCCAGTTGCTGAGCTCGACGCCGAACTCGGGCTCGCCCTGCGTGCCCTTCGTCACTATCAGATACTTGCGCGGCAGCGGCCGGTCGCCGTCCTCGATCCAGATCTGCCAATCGACGTCTTTGCCGCGGAACGCGAGGTGATGCGTCTTTGCCCCGCCGATCACGCTCGGACTGATGTAACGGGCCTCGGTTACATCAGCCATCAGGCCGTTGTAGACGTCGGAGTAGAGGAGATCGGCGGCGGGGGGCTCCATATCCAGTCGCGTGCGGATATGGTCGAGCATGGCGTCGAGTGTCGGCGGTGCGGCCGCCGTCGCGTAGTATTGCTTTTGTTTTCCGAACAACGAAACGGTCGAGCCGTCGTAGTAGAACTCGATGTCGGTGACGTCGCCGACGCGGTTCGCGCGCGCGTGGTTGGGCCGCTGAATATAGACGTCGCTCGCGCCGGTAAAGAGGAGCTTCTGGCCGTCTTTAAGGACGTACTCGATCGTAGAAGTCCCTCGCATGCTGAATTCTTTGAGATTCGCGAGGTAGTCGCTCATTTTCTTGAGCAGCTCCGTTGCGCGCGGGTCGATCCCCGGCGCATCGCCGCCGAAAGCACTACGCGGCGAAATGACGCCCAGCAGGGCGATCCAAATTAGCGCCAGGCCCAGCCGGCCTGCCTTAGACAATCGAATAGCATACATGGCGAATGCTCCTTCTCTCCGGCGCGATTGCGTCGGCAATAATCCAAAGTTCCGTCCCCAA
Organism: Binatia bacterium; assembly: GCA_035259465.1. GTDB lineage: Bacteria > Desulfobacterota > Binatia > UBA9968 > UBA9968 > JAJPJQ01. The sequence goes on along the minus strand of DATFWH010000344.1, from coordinate 784 downwards.
TGTAGCGCGCGCGACAGCGCTGCCTATCGGGGCGAAGCTGATTTGCTCAAGCCGAATTCCTTAAGGAGAAAGCCTGCGGGAGATAAACGAAGGGCTCGTCTGCGGAAAAGCGGCGCTCGCGCGAAGAAAACTCGTGCGATGGCGGTCGGCGGTCCCTTGGCCGAATCGCCGGTATTCGACACGGCCTAATTATATTCGCTTACGAATATATAAGCACCGTGGCGGCCATCGCGTCTTTGTCAAGTTTTGTCAAGTTATTGGCGCGCCCGCGCGATACAGCGGAAGCCGAGATGGCAGGTCGACGTGTCGATCGGCTGAGCCATGCGCGCCGCCGGCCGGTAACGCCGGCAATAGTTCGGCGCGCACAGGTACGATCCGCCCTTCATCACTTTGCGGGGAATGCTTCCGCCCGCGGCGGACTGATCGAAGCTCTGATCTCTGTCGCCGCCGCGCGGGTTGACGCTCGTGCAGCAGGACTGCACGGCCTGGGCGTGCGGCTGGTACCAATCCGAGGTCCATTCCCAGACGTTGCCGGTCATGTCGTAGAGGCCGTAGCCGTTCGGCAGGAAGCTGCCGACCGGAGCCGTGCCTTCGAAGCCGTCGTTCTTGAGATTCTCCCAGGGGAAGCGGCCTTGCCACGTGTTGGCCATGTACTTGCCGCCCGGCGCGAACTCGTCGCCCCAGACGAATTCGGCTCCCTCGAGGCCGCCGCGGGCGGCGAACTCCCATTCCGCCTCGGTCGGCAGCTCCTTGCCGATCCATTCGGCGTAGGCCGCGGCGTCCT
>DATFWH010000343.1:0-4571 GCA_035259465.1 Binatia bacterium | reverse complement strand
TGGTTTGTCTATCGGCTTTCTTCCTTCGACCAAGGCTCTATGAAGACATTCATGATGCCGCCACAAACGGCCGGGCTGTCGGAGGCGATGTCGTCGAGGAGATCGACCTGCACGGTGCGCGGCTTGCGCGTCCGGATCACCTCGATCGCCTCGCGCTTGACGTCCGCCTCGCCGCAGCCGCCGCCGATGGTGCCGAGAATCTCGCCCCAAGCGGTGACGACCATCTTCGCGCCGACCTCGCGCGGCGTCGAGCCTTTGGTCGAGACGATCGTCGCGACGGCGAGCGTCTCGCCCTTGTCGAGAAACTCTTTCACCTGATGATAGATTGAATCCTTTTTCGGTCCTTCCACTTTATCCGCGTCGTGGCACGCGCCGGGTCCGGCCATAAGAACCTCCAACCGATGAAATCTTTTACGCGACCATTCTCTGCAGCGTTCTTCCGAGCGCGACGAGACTATTTAAGTTGTTCACCGACAAAAACAAATCGAGATACGGCAGCGCCGCCTGCATCCCTTTGCAAAGAGGCTCGTAGTTCTCGCTCGCCAGCAGAGGATTCAACCATAGAATTTTGTAGCAGCGGCGCTTGATGGACTGCATCTCGTGCTCCAGGAGCGAGACGTCGCCGCGGTCCCAGCCGTCGCTGATGATGACGACGACCGTGCGGTGCGTCACCAAACTCGGGGCGAAGTCGCGATTGAAGGCCGCGAGCGAGCGGCCGATGTTCGTGCCGCCCGACCAGCCCACGACCGAGTGCGAGATGCGCTCGAGCGCGCCGGCGATCTCCTTGGTGCGGATGAGGTGCGTGATACGGCTGAGCGAGGTGCTGAAGACGAACGTCTCGACGCCCCAAAGCTCGTTCTGCAAACCGTACATGAACTGGATCAAGAACCGGCTGTAGCAGTCCATCGAGCCGGAGACGTCGCACAGGAGCACCACGCGCGTCTTTTTGATGCGCCGCTTGCGCTTGACGAGCTCGACCACCTCGCCGCCGTACTTGAGGCTCTTCCGCATGGTCCAGCGCGCATCCACCTGCTGGCCCCGGTTGGCGCGCTTTTTCCGGCGGCTCATCTGCGTCGCGATCTTCGTCGCGATCAGAAGGATGGCGCGGCTGATCGCGCGGCTCTCTTCGATGCCGAGATCGCTGAAATCCTTTTTGCTGAGTGATTCGCCCGGACTGTAAGTCGGCAGCGCGATCGGCTCGGTCTCGCCGTCGCGGCCGGTCTCGGCGCCGGCGAACTCCGCCAGCAGTTGATCGTTGCTTTCGGCTTCGCTGCCGTCCTCGATATCAGCGTCATCCGGCGGCAGCGGGATGTCCGACGGCGCGTTCGGCTCCGCGTCCGGCCGGGGGCGCCAAAACAGGTCGAAGGCGCGATCGAAAATCGGAATTTGCTCCTTGTCCGTAAGGAGGTTGGACCTAAGCGCGGCGCGAAAATCGCCGCGGCTGCCGACGTTCACGTAGTGCAGCGAGCGGTTGGAGTCGATCACCTGGCTCAGGCCGATTTTGACGCCGAGCTCCTTGAGCACGCGGCTGAACGCGAGAATGTTTGTCACCGTCCCGCGCCCGCCCCGCGGCGCGAAGCGATCGACGGTTTTAGCGATCAGTTCGTCGGTTATATCCATGCGGTCTTAAGCCGGCTGCGCAGCCTTTGCCGTTCCGTCGAGATCGATTTTCTTCGCCGCGAGTTGTTCCGTTACATGGTTCAGGTCCTCGCGGTATTTGAAGACGCAGCCGACCGTTTCCTTGACCGTCTCTTCGTCGAGCTCGTCGCGGTTGAGCGCGAGCAGCGCCGAGGCCCAATCGAGCGTCTCGGCGACCCCCGGCCGCTTGTAGAAGTTCATCTGCCGCACCTGCTGCATGAACGCGCAGATCTGATCGGCGAGGCGCCCGCGCATCGCCGGGAACTTGGCGGCCACGATCTCGTGCTCCTTCTCGAAGCTCGGGTAATCGATCCAATGGTAAAGGCAGCGGCGCTTGAGCGCATCGTGAATCTCGCGCGTCCGGTTCGACGTGAGCACGACGTACGGCCGCACGCGCGCGCGGATCGTCCCGAGCTCGGGGATCGTGATTTGGAAATCCGACAGCACTTCGAGAAGAAACGCCTCGAATTCCATATCGGCGCGGTCGATCTCGTCGATCAGCAGGACCGGCGCTACGGATCCCTCGCTCTGGATCGCCTCGAGCAGCGGCCGCTTGACGAGATATTCGGGGCTGAAGATTTCCGTCTCGACGGCGGTGCGGTCGCCGGCGGTTACCTCTTCGAGCTTGATGCGGAGCATCTGCTTGGGATAGTTCCACTCGTAAAGCGCCGTGTTGGCGTCGAGGCCTTCGTAGCATTGGAGCCGGATCAGCTTGCTGCTCATGATCTCGGCCAGGACCTTCGCGACCTCGGTCTTGCCGACACCGGCCTCGCCCTCGAGCAGCAGCGGCTTACCCATGGCGATGGAGAGATAAACCACCGTCGCGAGCGCCCGATCGGCGATGTACTTCTCTTTCCTAAGCGCTTCTTGGATTTTTTCGATCGAAAGGTTGTCGGAATTCTTCACGTCGTCCCCTTCTCCGCTATCGGCCGCGGTCTATGCGCTGATCTTTTCATCATAACAAACGGCATGCGGATATAAAAACGCCGCCCGTCACGCGCCGGCGAGCCTGCCGCCGTATTTCTCCCAGCCGCTTTCGATGCGATTTTTCACATCCTGAGTCGCTCGATCGAACTCATCCAGGCGCGCGGCGAGCTCGACGAGCAGGCGAACCGCATTTTCCACATCCGCGATCGCGACCGCCTCCGCGCCGATGCGGCTTTTTCCCTGATTATGGTAGTTGTGCAGCGGTATCGCGACGCCGCCGGAAATGTGGCCGGCGAGCTGATAAGGCGTCGCCTCGCACGTGCCGCCGTCCATCACGCGCCGCTGAAACCGGAAGCGCCGCTCCTTCTTTGCGAGGTCGTGAGCGATCGTGTCCATGAAATAAACCATGCGGTGGTCGAACATGCTCGCGCGATCGCCGAGGCGAATCACGGGCCCGCCGCCGAGCGCGACGCCGGGAAGAGCTTTGCTCGTTTCGACGGATACGATCTTCGCGGTCTGCGGCAGCGCGCCGCCGCGAATCATGCCCAATGTGCCGATGAATCCCTGCTCCTCGCCGCGCGTAAAAACCCCGCGGACGCCGGCCACACCGCGGCGTTGGAGCTCTTTCAGCGTCAACAGAATGGCGGCGCAGCCGACGAGATCGTCGGCGCCTTTGGTGTGTACCAGCGGTCCTTGACGCCGGAACGGGACCAAGTCCCAGGTGCCGAAGGCCCCGGCGCGGACAGAGCCGCTCACACGCAGCGTCATCGTCTCGACCCTGCCGGCTGCGTTCTTGCGAATTTTTGCAACCGAGCCGCGCGCTGCCACTCGCCCGGACTCGCGGTCGTAAACGACGACGCGAGCGCCGGGAAAATACTTCGCAGCGACGCCGCCGTGCCAGGCAGCCTCGGCTTTTCCACGCGACGCCGTTACGATATCGAAGCCGGGATGATCCATGTGCGCGATCAGCGCCACGGAAGGCTCGCCGCCGGTGCTCGCGGTGATATTGCCGCAGGCGTCGCGGTCGAACGCGATTCTTTCCGCGGTCAAGCGGTCGCGCAGAAACGCGCTCACGAAGCGCTCGTGAAACGGCGCCGTCGGCAGCGGGAGAAGCTCGGACAGCAGGCGAAGTACTTCGGCGTCGGCCATAAAAAAAGAGAAGCCCGGACGGCGTGCCCGGGCTTCCCTATATCATATCACAATCGCGGCTACGGTGTTTACCGAACCAGACCGAAGGTGAGATATTTGATGACGGTCTTCATCGGTCCCGGCTTCTCCGGAGGATCGGCTTCGGCCGGCATCGGCTCAGAGCCGCCGTCCGGCGTCGGAATCTGATACTGCCCGAGACGCGGGCCGGCATTCGGCGCGTCCTGCGGGATTGCCTTCGACTCTTTGTCGGGCACGACTTTCGGCGGCGGCAGGTCGTCTCTCGCAGGCGCGCGTCGCATCCGCTCTATTTCTCCCGCGACCGTTCCGAGCTTGCGCCGGAAGTCGTCTGTGGCGGCAAGCCCTTCCGCATTGTTTCGTATGACGCGCGGCGTGATCATGATGATCAACTCCGTGCGCTCCGTCAATACGTCGGTGGTCTTACGGAAAAACCAGCCGAACACGGGGATATCCATCAAATAAGGAATACCGCTGCGCCCGCGGTCTCTGTCTTCGGCGAAGATGCCGCCGATAAAGAGCGTCTCGCCGTCGCGCACGACGGCGGTGGTCTCGACGTCGCGCGTCGAAAATGACGGGAAGCTGTTCCCGGCGCTGCCGACGGTGACATTGCCGCCCTGCTTGCTGACTTCGACCTTGAGCTGAAGGTTGACCTGGCCCTTGGAATTGACCTGGGGAATGATCGTGAGAATTTTACCGGTGTTGCGCGACTGGATCGCCGTCGACGTCGCGACCCCCGTGCCGGCCGATGTGTCGATCGTTCCGGTGGCGACCGGAATTTCGTCGCCGACCTGGATGCGGGCGGGCTGATTGTCGGTCGCCAGAACCGTGGGCGAAGCGAG
>DATFWH010000342.1:0-2868 GCA_035259465.1 Binatia bacterium | reverse complement strand
CTTTTCGGAATCTAGAACAGCGGGTTGGTCGAAGGACCGAAGATCGCACCGATATATTTTTCGAGCCCGAGATTAAACTTGACAAGCGTGCGGTCCGAGCCGTGCGTCAGTCCGAACCCCGGGCCGAGGCTGTACTCGATGCCGCGGTACTCGCCGCGCACGACGGGAAAGATGTAATGCTGCTGGTCGCGGGTCGGATCGGGATGCTTCATCATGCCGATCGCGCCGTAGAACTCGACGCCCGGTGAAAAAGCGCGCATCCAGCGGTAGTAGATGCCCGAGACGTAGCCGAACTCCCAGCCTTCTTTCTCCTCCGAGCCGACTAAAATTTTCTCGAATTTCGGGCTTACGATGAAGGAAAAATCACCGAGGTCGCGCTGGAGAATCGGGCGCAGCTCCAATTCGAGCTTTTGATCGTCGTACTTCGGTGTGCGCTTGTAAGCGAGCTCGAAGTACCAGCCGACATCGACCGGCAGCTCCCCCTGATCGAACAACCTGCCGCGCAGGCGCCATTTCGACCCGGCGTACTGGATATCGTCGCCGCGCGGCTTCGCCAGGTTAACATACATCGCAGCCTCGATGCGGTCGGTCAAACCGTAGGTCATTTCGATAGAGGTGCGCCACATCGACTGGCTCGGCACCGTGCCTTTGGACGTGCCTTTCTCGCCGTGGCGGCTGCCGTTGAGCACGACGCTGTTGAGCGATTCGATTTCGAGCATGCCGCGCGGGACGGTCTGATAACCGTAGACTTCGAACTCCCACGGGTCCAATTGCGCACGAGCCGGAGGCGCGTAAGCGAGAAAAAACAACGGGAGTAAAAGCAACGAGCGACGGATGTGCATTTCCTATTCTCCCTTTGCCGCGTTTACTTGGCGACGATGGTCCCTTCCGGCACGTCGCGGTGAAAATCGTCGTAGAAATCATAGCTGCCGGGCTTCAGCGCCGGAATATTGACGGTGACCGTCTCGCCCGGACCGACGACCTTTTCGCGGTTCACCTTGTAGCTCTCGAACTCGATCGCTTCCTTGCTCGCGTTGACGATCTTGATCTTGAATGGCTTATGGGCGGGGACGTTGAGCGTCTGCGGAATGAACTTCCGGTTTTCGTAGCGCAATTCAACAACGTCGTCTTGCGCCGCTGCGGCAAACGCGGGGCTGCCGGCAAATAGCACAACCAAGCTCAGGGCTGACACGATAGGCTTCATTTCTCCTCCTCGTTTGTTTGAAATGGAATCACTGCAATGACTTTCAACTTCATTTTCCCCTCCTTGAAAAAATAAAAAGCCCGGACCACGTCGCGTGGTGTCCGGGCTCGGGGTTCGGGACCGCTGGCCTCTCGCGCTTTGCGTGAACTTTAGAAAACGATTTTCATCCAGCCGTCATCCGCAGCGAGCGAAACCACGACCTGCCGCTTACACTTCCGGCACTTGAGCTCGAGGCCGTGCGGCAGGAGACGCGCCAGGAGGCTCCCGCACGCGCAGCGGAACGGACGCTCGCGCGCCTGCCCGGCATCCCGGCCGGCATCAGCCGACCGTTTCACTGGGCCGTCCTTTCGTCTCGCTCAATCCGGCGCGGTACGGCCATAAAAACGCGGCGGCCAGCGCCGTCAGCACAATCGCCTGCGCCACGAGCGTTTCCACCGTCGGATAAATTCCCAGCGCGCTCACCTGCGGCGGAAACGGCAGCGGCGTGACGCTGAACAAACCTGTCGCCTGCAAGATGCGAACGCCCTGTCCCGCGAAGACCAAGGCGAGCAGGTAAAGCAGCAGGCCGGCCGCGCCGAAGAGATACTTTATGGGAATTCTCAAACCTGCGCGGAAAAGAACGAAGACCACGACGCACAAGGCGGCGGCGCCGGCGAAGAAACCGCCGAGCACCGGCTTGGGGTTCGAGCCGCTCTGCAGCCACAGCGCCTGATAGAAAAGCACGACTTCGAACGCCTCGCGGTACGCCGCGAAGAACGAAACGCCGGTGAGCGCGATCAGCCGGTTATGCGAGAGCGCGCCGTGGACTTTGTCCTGGATGAACGCCTGCCATTTTCTCGCTTCCGATTTCGTATGGAGCCAGTAGCCGACGTAGAAAAGCACGACGGCGGCGACGAGCGTCGTAAAGCCTTCCATCGCCTCGCGATGGCTGCCGCTCACGTTCAAAAACGTCTGCGCTGCCACCCAGGTGGCGAGGCCGGCGACGACCGCGAGAATCCATCCGAGATGGACGTAGCGCATCGCCGTGGTCGCGCCCATTCGTTTCAGCATCGCGAGCATCGCCGCGAGGATCAGCGCGACCTCGAGCCCTTCGCGCACAATGATGAACAGCGCGTTGACGAAGACGTAGCTCTCGCTGAGCGCGTCCTTGCTCGCCAGCAGCCGGTCGGCGCGCTCGAGTCCCGCGGCGATATCGTTGTATTGGCGGCGAATTTCCTTCGGGTCGTCGCCGCGGCGGATCGAGTTTCTAAACTGCGTGAACTGGTCTTCCAGGTGGCGTCCGAACGAGAGATCTTTCGCGAACAACTGCGCTTCCGCCTGCTCGAAGGCGTCGAGATAGGCTTCGGCGGCCTTTTGATACGCCTGCTCCTTTTGACCGTTCTCGTAGAGCGTCAGCGATTGTTTCAGCAGCGTCGCGGCGGCGAGCAGCGGCGAAGGCCCCTGCGGATTTTCCAGCACGCCGCGCCGGAGATAGGCAAGGACCTTGCGCGCGTCTTCTTCGTCCGTGAACAACGGCTTCAGCTTTTCGCCGAGCTCGCCGTCGGTCGCGGTGGACAGTGTTTCCAAACGCGTGAGCTCGACCGGCAGGTTGGTGCGGTGCGCGAGCGCGGCGCCGTCGGAGGCGTCCGCGGCGGTGAAGCGGAGCGAGAATATATAGAAGGCGG
>DATFWH010000341.1:0-3225 GCA_035259465.1 Binatia bacterium | reverse complement strand
CAAAAGCTTCGGCAAGATGGCCTGTCCCATTGCTCGCAGCCTCGAACGGGTTGGCGAGTGGTGGAGCATTCTGATCCTTCGCGACGCCTTGCACGGGTTCACGCGCTTTGACCAATTCCAGAAGAGCCTGAACATCGCGCCCAACATGCTGACGCGGCGTTTGAGCGCCCTGGTCGATGCCGGTCTTCTGGAGCGCCGCCGCTATAGCGAACGCCCGCCGCGCTACGAATATATTCTAACCGAAAAGGGCCGCGATTTTCGGCCGGTCCTCATCGCGATGACCGCCTGGGGCAACCGGCACTTCGCTCCCGAGGGCGCGAGCATGTTGCTCGTCGACAAAAAGACCCGGAGGGCGACAGATCCCGTGCTGGTCGATCGGAGGAGCCGACGAACGCTCAACGAACGCGACTTTGTGTTTGCCGCCGGACCTGCCGCCAGCGAGCGCACCCGCCGCCGGTACGCAATGATCGATCAGAAGAAACCAGTCGGCAAAAAACAGTGGTCGGTACGGGTGCGTGGCCGAAAGCGAAGGTCGTCATGATTACGGCAACAAGACGCCAGGCCGTGATCGCCAACCGGCGCACGAAGATGTCGTTCCTGAGCTTCGGCGCCGGCCGCACCCCGCCGAAAGGGAATTTCTATATCGATTTGAACGAGTTTGATGTCGTGGGACGGGACGGCCGCGGCTGATGCGCGAGCGCATAGCACTCGTCGCATAGGTCCGCGAGAGGCCGCATATTCAGCTCGATGAATTGATCGCGGGGCCACGAACGGCACTCGGGGACGAAATGCCATGTCCGGAGATCCGGCCGCCTGCGGTAAACCGTCTCCATCGCGTCGGTGAAGTCGACGAGCCTATGCACGTTGAACTCGCCGCCCCTGCGCAGCATCGGCTCGGCGCCGCACGCGCTGCACCTGGAGATGCCGGGCAGCATCTTGATGTGTTCGAGAACCACGTGGCTGACGAGAAATTTTTCCTGGCATCTATAGCAGCGGAGCACGGCCGTCCATTTAGGCTCGCGTTCCATAATGCTACAGCTTAGTCAATGCGCCGTTCCGAAGGCGATAGGGAGATTCCGTATTTCAGCTCGAATATTTACCCGAGGCCGAAAACTAAACGAGGACAGCCTGCGACAGGAGGCGACAAATCGCCGGCGATGATTTCGAGACGGTCTAGCATTGAAAGTCCGGCCCCGACGCTCGATGCGACCTAGTGCTTCAAGTGAAAGCCGTGGAAGCCTCTCACTTCATGCCATGTGCCGGCTCTCGCGTTCGGCGATAGGTCGGGTTTTTTATTGCAGTGCGGACACGCATAGGTCTTGAGCATAACCAAAAGGCTCTCGTCGGACCTAATCTCGAGAATAAAATCCTGGCGGCATTCCTGGCACCGAAGGGTCCATATTCCCCGGTCGGGCATGACGGACACATACACCGGAATGAATGTCTCCAGGTGTTAAGATTCTGTTACGGCCGGATGCGCCGGTTCGGGGCGCGTCGCGCTAACCCCATTTCTTGACACCTCCCTTCTTCCCGTCTACAAGTTAGCGCAATGCCTCTCCCGCGCGCCGTCCTGGGCCACGTCGTCTTGAACGTCCGGGACTTGAAGAAGTCCGAGCGCTTTTACCGCGACGTGCTCGGCATGGCGGTCTCCGGCCGCAACCGGCGGACGAAGATGTCGTTCCTGAGCTTCGGCGCCGAGCATCACGACATCGCGCTGATGGAGCTGCCCGCGGACGCGGCGCGGGTCGGCGGCGAGGGCGTGCCGGGGCTGCACCACTTCTGCGTCTACGTGGACGACGACAAAGTCGTCGACAAGCTCTATCCCGTGCTGAAGAGGCGCGGCATCGAAGTCGTCAGCGGCCCCGAGATCTTGGAGGTCGCGCGGAACCGCTCGGTCAGCTTCCTGGACCCCGACGGCAACCGCGTCGAGGTCGCGTGCAACCGCAACAAGTTCGCCCGGCGGCGCCGGCGGGGAGGGAAGTGATGCGGCTCGGTGTCAAGGCGCTCGCGGCGGCGGCGGTTTTTTTCGCGCTCGGCGCGGGATCGAGCTGGGCGCTCGACAAGGTGCCGATCGCGCACAGCGCGATGTCCGCGTCGCAGGCGATTCTCTATTTGACGCGCGACGCCGGCATCTTCGCCAAGTACGGCATCGAGCCGCAGATCGTCTACATCGTCGGCGGGCCGACCAACACCGCCGCGCTGATTTCCGGCAGCGTCGACTTCAACATCTTCGCCGGGCCGTCCTCGGTCGCGGCCAATTTGTCCGGCGCGGACACCGCGATCCTGATGAGCTTCGTCAATACGCTGGAGCATTCGGTGTTCGCCGCGCCGTCGATCAAAAAGCCGGCCGACCTCAAGGGCAAGCGCATGGCCATCGCGCGCCCCGGATCGTCCGACCACTACGGCGCGGTGACGGCGCTGAGAAAATGGGGGCTGGAGCCGGACAAGGACGTCGCGCTGATGTCGATCGGCGGGCCGCCGGAGCGCTATCTCGCGCTCCAGTCGGGCAGGGTGGACGCGGCGCTGTTCCAGCCGCCGCTCACGACCAAGGCGCAGAAGGCGGGCTTCAACCGCCTGGTCGCGCTGGTGGACCTGGGGCTCGATTATCTCGGCACGTCTTTCGCCACCACGCGCACGGTCATCGACAAGAAAGAAGACCTCGTGCGGCGCGTCACGAAGGCGTTCGTCGAAGGCATCCACTACTTCAAGACCAACAAGCCGGCCGGGCTGAAGGCGATCGCGAAGCTGATGAACACCAACGACCCGGAGGCGCTGGAGGAGTCGTACGACGCCTACGCGATCAAGTTCATGGCGCGCGTGCCGTATCCGACCGAGAAGGGGATCGAGGCGATCATCGACGACCTCGCCAAGACCAATCCCAAGGCGAAGGGCGCCGACCCGAGGCGCTTCGTCGAGCCGCGCTTCTTGAAAGAACTGGAAGACAGCGGCTTCGTCGCCAAACTGTACGGCAAATAAAAATGGACGCGCTCTCGACGTTTCATCTCAAGCGCTGGGTCGAGGAGAACGCGCATCTCTTCGCGCCGCCGTTCAAGACCAACCGGCTGCTGATCCATCACCAGGACTTTCTCGTCATGATCCTGCGCGGGCCGAACACGCGGCTCGATTTCCACATCGACCCGGGGGACGAATTTTTCTATCAGGTCGAGGGCGACATGGAACTGCACTTGAAGCCAGAAGGCAAACGGCGCGAGGTGGTGCATATCC
>DATFWH010000340.1:0-7552 GCA_035259465.1 Binatia bacterium | reverse complement strand
GTAGCGGCATGCGCGGCTTCCTGGACGTATTGGGAGCCAAGCAGGGCGCTGAATAGGAGGGCGATGATTATGCGGGCTCGGGGCAAAAAAACCTCGAATTTTCAATAAGTAACAAAACAGCATCCGACTGTCAATTTGCACCGCCAAAAAGCGTCTTTCAGGTTGATTTGTCGGGCAATTTCGCCTACTCTTGGGGGCTATGGCGCTGTTTCAGTACCGCGCCGCCGACTATTCGGGAAAGGTTGTCGAAGGGGTCATGGACGCCGAGGCCGAAAACGGGGTCGTCGCCCGCCTCCACGACATGGGCTTCGTTCCCCTCCGAATCGCCGCGTCGAGCGAAGCAGCCGGCCGTTCAGGCGCCGCCGTTTCGCTTTTTCTCCACCGCAAAGTCAGTGAAAAGGCGCTGCTCCACTTCACGCAAGAGCTCAGCACTTTGTTGACCGCAGGGCTGCCGCTCGACCGCAGCTTGTCGGTGCTCGCGAACCTGGTCGAGGGCCAGGAATTCAAAAAAATCGTCAGCCGGCTGCTGGAAGAAGTGCGCGCCGGAAAATCGCTCGGCAGCGCGATGGCCGAGCACAGCGACGTTTTTCCCAAGCTCTACGTCAACATGATCCGCGCGGGCGAAACGGGCGGCGTGCTCGATGGTGTGCTGCGCCACTTGTCCGAGTATCTCGAGCGCTCGATCACGCTGAAAGAGGACATAAAGTCGGCGCTGACGTATCCCGTCGTGCTGGCGACTGTAGCCGTGCTGTCGCTGATTTTTCTCTTCGTCTATGTCATCCCGAAATTCGCTTTCATCTTTAAAGATATTAAACAAGGCGTCCCGTTCATGGCGCAAATGTTGATCGGCTTAAGTAACGGGATATCGCAATACGGCTGGTTCGTAGCGCTGTTTATCGTGATCGGCGCCGCCGGAGCCGCGTTTTACATCCGCAGCCCCGAGGGCCGGCTCCAGTGGGACCGCTGGCGCTTGAACGCATGGCTTATCGGCAACCTGATGCGCCAGATCGAAGTCGCGCGCTTCGCGCGCACGCTCGGCGCGCTGTTGAAAGGCGGCGTGCCTCTGCTCGACGCCCTCGGAACGGTTCAAGGCGTCGTCGGCAACCGCCTGATCGCGCGCGCCATCGCTCAAGTCCAGGTGCGGGTGCGCGAAGGCAAAGGCATGGTGGCGCCGCTGACCGAAAGCGGACTGTTCCCGCCGCTCGCGCTGCACATGATCGCCGTCGGCCAGGAGACGGGGCGGCTCGAAAGCATGCTGACGAACGTCGCCGAGCACTACGATCAGGAGGTAAAGCGCGCGACCACGCGGCTCACCTCGATGCTCGAGCCGATTATGATCGTCGGAATGGGGCTGGTGATCGGCACCGTGGTGGTCTCTATGCTGACCGCGATTTTCAGTATCAATGATTTGCCATTTTGAGGTGAACGTGAAGAAAAATTATTCGCCAAGATGCGCGAAACGCGCCGAACGTTTGAAGGACCGCAGCGGTTTTACGCTGATAGAGCTTCTCGTCGTCATGGTGATCATCGGCTTGCTGGCTGCGATGGTCCTGCCCAATTATATGAACATCGGTGACAAAGCCAAGGTGAAGGCAACGCAGGGGCAGATCACACAGTTCGGAACGGCCCTCGATAACTTTCGTCTCGATGTCGGGCGCTATCCCACCACCGAGGAAGGCTTAAACGCTCTTAGGCAGAAGCCCTCGGGTGCAGACCGCTGGGACGGTCCTTATCTGCAGAAAGACATCCCGACGGATCCTTGGGGCCGGCCCTATGTTTACAAGAGCCCGGGCGATCACGGCGGCTACGACCTCTTGTCGTACGGCGCCGACGGAACACCGGGCGGAGACGGGTTTAACCGCGACATAAACAACTGGGAATCTTCGTGACGAAGCTACCGAACAGCCGCGCGGGCTTTACTCTAATAGAGCTTGTCATCGTTCTCGTGATCCTCGGCATCGCCAGCGCCATCGCATATCCCGCGCTCGACCGAGCCGTCAGAAAGCGCGAGGCGCGACAATCGGTCCTAGCGCTCGCGGCCGTCGCGCGCGATCTTCGCCGGAAAGCGATCGATGAAGGCAAGCTCAAGCGCCTCACGGTCGAACCGCGAGCAAACAGTTATCTCGCGTCCGGGCGAGACATCATCCGTCTGCCCAATACTGTGGAGATCACCGGCGCCACGGGCGGCGAGCCGATCGGCGACCGGCTGACGCAATATGTGTTTTTTCCCAACGGCAGCCTCTTAGGCGGTGAGATCGAGATCTCCGACCGTCAAGGCTCGTCCTACGTCGTGCGCATGGAAGCGATGGTCGGCCGAGTCGTCGTGATCAGACAATGAAGCGGTCTCAAGGCGGCTTCACTTTATTGGAGATCGTCGTCGCGATGGCGATCGTCGGAATCGGCGTCGTCACCGTGCTGCAGATATTTTCGCTCGGGCTGAGACTCGCCACCGCGAGCTCGGCGCGCACGGACGCCGTCGCCTACAGCCGGCAGGCCGTGGACGCCTTTCTCGCCCGGCAGGTATTCGATACTCGCGGCGATTCCGGAAGCATCGGCAGGACCTTCTCGTGGCAGATCGACGTCGAGCCCGTGCGCGACGACTCGCAGGACGCGCCGCCGAACTGGCAGGTGAACGCGATCACACTGAGGCTGCGCTACCCCGAGGCGGAGCGCGACAAAGAGATCCAGATGATGACGCTGAGGCTCATGAAACAAAAGAACCAGTAACCGATGCGTCTTTCGCCAACATCTTTGCGCAGAAGACTCGGCGCGGCCGTGCACGGCGATCGGGGCTTCACGCTGGTCGAGGTGGTTCTCTCGATCGCGCTGTTCGCCGTGCTGGTCGGAATTCTCTACGGCTCGTTTTATTTAAGCGAGCGCGCCGCCACCAAGGCGGCGGCGCGCGCCGACGCGAGCCAGAGCCTGCGCACGTTCGAGGAGGTCCTCGGCGGCTATATCCGCTCGGCGTATCCTTATCGCTCCAACCCGCGCGATCAGGCGGTTTACTTCACGGGGGACGACCGCGGCGTCGAGTTCATCTCTTCGCTCTCGACGGGCCTCGGCGGGCGCGGCATGTCGCGCGTCAGAATCTCGGCCGAGCTCGAGGGGAACCGCGGCGCGACTCTGATTCTCGAAGAGGAGATGCCGGTGCGCGTCGGCGATAAAGAGATGGGCGGCGGGGGATATCGCAACAACATCCTGCTGGCGCAGGGATTGAGCGGCCTGCGGTTCGAATATCTCGATCCCGGCACAGACCCGCAGAAGCCCGAAGAGACGTGGGTCGACGAATGGGACGGAAAGCAAAAACGCGCGCTGCCCCGCGCGGTGCGCCTCGTTTATCGCGGCGAACGGGGCGACGTGCGCTGGACCTTTCCCGTGATGATGCGCGTGCTGGCGCCGCAGTAATGAAGAAAGTTTCGCGGGAGGAGCAGAGAAGATTGGCTGTCGAGCAATCATGAGACTATTGTTGTTAAAACGCGAGACGCGAAATGCGAAACTCGAAACTTGTTCTCTTGCGAATGAGCGCGGCGCGGCGCTCATCATCGTCTTGTGGATTTTTATCTTTCTGTTCGTCGTCGCCTTCGATTTCTCGGCTGCGGTGCGCGAGGAGGGAATGGCGACGCACCGCTACGCGGAGGAAACCGAGGGATATTATCTCGCGCTGGCGGGTTTTCAGAAGGGCGTCTACGAGGTGATGCGGCAGTTCGCGCCGGCCCGGCCCGGCAATGCGCAATCGACCGATCTATTCGAGTCGGATTGGAAAAAAGGAACTCTCGGCGACGGCGTTTACGAGGTGCGTTTCATCGACGAGGCCGGCAAGTTCAATTTGAACCGCGCCAACGAAGCGACGCTGAGGAGCATTTTTCTCAATCTCGGCATCGAGCAGGATCGCGCGAATATCATCACCGATTCGATTCTCGACTGGATCGATCCGGACGATCTGCACCGCTTGAACGGCGCGGAAAGCGATTATTATATGTCGCTGTCGCCGCCGTACACGGCGAAGAACGGACCCTTCGACTCCGTCGAGGACCTTCTCTGGGTCCGCGGCGTGACGCCCGACCTGTTTTACGGCGACGAGGAGCACGTCGGGCTAAAGGATGTTTTCAGCGTCGACAGCCCGGCGGGAGGAGTGAACCTGCGCACCGCGTCTCCGGCCGTCTGTGTGGCGCTCGTCGGCGTCAGTATGGAAAAGTGCCAGGACTTTATCGCACGACGCGCCGAACTGTCGCAAAAAACACTCGCCGATCTGCTTCGGCTGCTCGGCATTCAGGACGACAGCCTCGTCCGGCGCCAGATCATCTTCACCAACCCGACGGTCATCACGATCGAGGCGCGGGGGCACCAGGCGCAGTCGACGATTTCCCGGCAGGTGAAGGGCGTCATCCGCCTGATGGGCGGCGACCGCGGCTACGATCTCATTCGGTGGATCGACCGCGACGTCATCCGGTCGGGCAGTGGGGAGCTGCTCAACGGCTAAGCTTGCGATGACATATCCACAGTGGTTCAAGGCGCTTTCGCGCGCGGATTTCGTGCACAGCGTGGGACTCTATATCACGCCCGGGCGCTTCTATCTCGTCCGCATGCGCAAAAGCATGACGAACATCTCGATCGTCGAGGCCGAGTCGCGGGAAATTCCCACGGCCGAGGATCCCGCCGCGCGGAATCAGGCCCTCGCCGACGCGCTGCGCTCGCTCGTCCATTTCAACCCGGCGCGCGATCCGCTCTATATCTGCCTTTCCTCGGACCAGGTGATCAGCCTCGAGATGTCTCTGCCGCAGGTTGCCGGCGATAATATTTCTCAAGTCGTCAACTACGAGATCGAGCGATACATTCCGTTCCGCCGCGAGGACGTCTATTACGACTATGTTCCGACGGGCACCAAGGGCGAGAAGGTCGGCGTGCTGCTCTTCGCGGCGCAGAAAAAACTCGTGGACGGCGTTCTCGAGGTGCTGGCGGGCTTCGGCGCGAAGCCGAGGAACGTCGGAGCCTCCGCGATTTCGCTCGCGAACTATCTACTTTATTGCACCGGCGGGATCAGCGGACATGCGCTGCTGCTGGGCGGACAGAACCACGATTGGGAGATCACCGCCCTCGACGGCCGCGATGAGGGCTGGCGGCAGGAGGCGGTGCTCGCTTTCAGCCACCGGCTGCCCCACTCGGAATGGGTCCAAGGACCCGGCCGCGAGCTTTTCTACAGCGCGCTCCGGCGGTCGCCGCGCTTTTTCGGCTGGGGCAACGCCGGAGAATTCCTGAAGACAGTCAGCGAGGAGCCGATTTCCTACGAAGACCTGACGGAGTTGGGAAAGCAAAAGCTCGGAGCGCTCGACGGCGTTACCGCCGACGCCGCCTTTCTGCCCGCCGTGGGCGCCGCCCTGCAGGGGCTGCGCGAAGCGACGTTCGGAGTCAATCTCCTCCCGGGGGGGAAGGAGCAGAAACGTTCGCGCGCGCTATCATGGTTGAACACGGCGCTTGCCGTTGTCCTGGCCGTTGGCCTGCTCGCATGGATGCTCAGCTATCCGATCAAGGACGAAATGCGGCTCCGCCGGCTGCAAAACGAAAATCAAAAACTGAATCCGTCCGTCGAGGCGCTGCGGCGCGAGGAAACCGAGCTCAACCGGTTGAAAAAAGAGATCGCTTTCTTTGCCGATTTGAAGAACCGCCGCGGCGTGGTTTTGCGCATTCTCGACGAGCTGTCGCTTATCGTGCCGACGAGCGCGTACGTCTCCAACCTGCGCTACCGCGAAGGGACCATCGAGATGCAGGGCAGCGCCGAGAACGCGTCGAGCCTCATCCCGCTGCTCGAGCGCTCGCCGGTGTTCGAGAACGTGGCGTTCAACGCGCCTTCGACGACGGGCCGCGACGGCAAACAGACCTTTTCGATCAAGGCCGACCTGGAAAAGCCCAAAGCGGGGCAACCGAAGGAAGAGGCGAAAGCGCAGCCGCCCCAGGCCGAGCCGAGTAAAGTTGAGCCTGCGAAGGCGGAGCCGACGAAAGCCGAGGCGTCGAAGGCCGAGGCGTCGAAGAGCGATGCCGGCAAGGCGGCGCCTGCCAAGCCGGAGGTTAAAGAGGCGCCGGCGAAGAACGAACCGTCCAGACCGCGGCGGGCGAGGCCGCAGACGAACAGCGGCGAGACGAAGCCATGACCCGTTTGCTTACCATCTGGAAGCGGCTCTCGAAGCGCGAGAAGGGGCTGGTGCTCGTGAGCCTGGCCATTCTGGTATTGCTGGTCGGGCGAAGTTTAGTTTACGACCCGCTCGTCGCGCGCATGAATCGTATCTCGCAGCAGCTCGAGCTTGAGCCGCAGCGGCTCGAGAGAAATCTCCGCTTCATTAATCGCAAGCCCGAGATCATGGCGAATCTCGAGCGCGCGCGCGGCGAGCTCAAGGGCCTCGAGCCGCTGCTGCTGACCGGGGATACGCCGTCGGTCAGCGCGTCCGACCTCCAGCGCACGGTGCAGGACTTTGCGTCGCGCGGCGGCACGCAGGTGGTCTCGACGCGCGTGCTCAGCCCCGAGGCGATGGGAACCTTCACCCGCATTCCGATACAGCTCGAGATCAGCGGCCTGATCGAGCAAGTCGCGAGCCTGGTTCAGGGAATCGAGTCCGCTCCCAAGCTGCTCGTCATTAATGAAATCAATATCCGCTCGTTCGCCATCGTGGGCGTGCCGCCCCGGCGGCCCGATGGAACCTCGGCGCTGCCGCCCCAGAACCTGCGCGTGAGCCTGACGGTCTCCGGATACATCCGCTCTCAGCCGGCCGCGCCGGCGAAAGAAGCCGCTGCGCCCGCCAAAGCGACGGAAACCAAACGAGCGCCGGAGCCGGATTCCGATCTCCGGCCGCGCCGCCCGCGCGACGAGTAATCCGCCAATCCGCGCATCATTTTGCCGGCACGGTTGTCTGAAAATTAGCCGGCCATTTCTCTTCCTGCAATCGCCCGGGTCACAAGCAGTGTTCAGAAATGTGACCCCCTAATGTGCCTTAAATAATTTGACGGCAGAACACCCTCCGAGTTAGATTGGCCTACTTTTGTCCGCCTGCTTAAAAGGGAGTTCTTTCATGTCAAAAAGGCAAAGCTTGGTCATCACGGTTTTGGTTTTGTTGTCGTTCATCGCGCTGCCGTCGCTCTCGCACGCGACGCATTCGTGGAACGGGTACCATTGGGCGCGGACGAGCAATCCGTTCACGTTGAAGCTCGATGACAACCTGTCAGGCGAGTGGGACGCATATCTCGTCACCACACGGGACGACTGGAGCGCCTCCTCGGTACTCGATTTGGTGATCGCGCCCGGGCAGGTGAATCCGAGGACGTGCAAGGCGGTCGCGGGCCGCGTCGAGGTCTGCAATGCCTTCTACGGCAACAACGGCTGGCTCGGCCTCGCGCAGATCTGGATCAGCGGTTCGCACATCACTCAGGGATCCGTCAAGCTCAACGACACCTATTTTAAGACCACGAAATACAACACACCGGCGTGGAGGCGCCTCGTAAGCTGCCAGGAGGTGGCGCATACGCTGGGGCTGGACCATCAGGATGAGATTTTCGGCAATCCGAA
>DATFWH010000339.1:0-6304 GCA_035259465.1 Binatia bacterium | reverse complement strand
AGCGGTGAAGTCGACGAGCGACGGATTCGAGTTCCTCATGTCGCGCGGGATTTTTCCGCGCCCGCAGCAGTGGCGGCGCGAGCCGGCGACCGCATTGGTCAAAGAGGCCGAGCAGCCGCCGGTGCCGCTAGATTTTTACGTTCTTCTGATCCGCAACTGGTACGAGACCTACGACAAACACCGCGCGATCCTGCCAAAGTTCGGCACGCGGAAGCCGGGCTTGCTGCCGGAAAGGAACTTGCTCGGCCCCGTGCACGGCGCCTACGGCGACTTCGCGCTGATCGTCGACAAGCTCCATCCCGCCGACATCGTCGAGCAGATCAACCGCAACAGCGTGCCTTACGAAAACCTCGAGGTGGACGCCCGTGTTTCATGATATTTCAGCCGCGATGCAGCAGGCGATGAAGTCGCTCGAGCAGCAGAACGAGCGCGATCAGCCCGGTCTTCGCAGCGTCGATACCGATGTCGCAAAATTGCTGACGATGCTCGCGATCACCGCGCCGCAGGGCGCATGGCTCGAGCTCGGCACCAGCGCCGGGTATTCGACTTTGTGGCTCTCGCTCGCGGCCAAAGCCCGCGGCGTCACGATCACCACCGTCGAGCTCGACGAGAAGAAAGTCGCCATGGCAGGCGAGAATTTCTCCCGGGCCGGCGCCGATTCGATCAAGTCGGTTCACGGCGACGGGCTGGAATATGCCGCGCGCGGCGAGAAACTCGCGTTCTGCTTCTCCGATCTCCAACCGCCGGAGCTGAACGGCGAAGTCTACGAAAAAATCGTGCCGCGCCTCGTGCCCGGCGGCTGGCTCGTCGTCGACAACGTCACCTCGCCGCGCATGCAGACCGAGCTCATCAAGCGGGCGCAGAGCGATCCGCGCGTCGACGCCGTGCTGCTGCCCTTTCCCAAGGGCGATCTGATTTGCCGGAAGATATAGATGTAGGGGCGTGACTTATCACGCCCATGCCTGGGCGCAATGAATTGCGCCCCTACTTTATTTATCTCGCCCCCGGAAAAATTTCTCTGTACTGATTGCCGATCGCGTTGTAGCGCCGGCCGATGTCGAGGACGTCCGGCATGCGGAGGTCGCGGCCTTCGAGCGTTTGCGCCTCTTTCGATTTGACCCGGCTGCTCGCCGGCATACGGTTGGTCGAGGCGATAATACGCTGGCCGTCGTCGGAAAGAAGATAGTCGATAAAGAGCGCGGCGGCGTGCGGGTGCGGCGCGCCCTGCGCCAGAAACAGCATGCTCGGGCTGAAAAAGAGCGGCTGGATCGGCGCGAACCAGAGCGGCGCGCCCTGCGCCGCGAAGGTTAAGACGGAGTTCAAGTTCGTCTCGACGGTCATGTCGAACTCGCCCGCCGCGATGAGCTGGCTGCCGAGCCGGCGGCCGCGAAAGTGGCGCGGCTCCTGCGCACTCAATTGTTTCATGAAGCGGAGCCCGGCTTCTTCTCCTAAATACTGCAGCATCGTGCCGAACCAGACGTAGGACTGGCTGTCCATCGCGAGCTTGCCCTTCCAGCGCGGCTTGAGGAGATCGTCAATCTTGATCGGCGCCTCCTCCTTTTTCACCAGCCGCGTATTGTAGGCGGTGGCCATGACGTTCGTCATGTAGACGGTCCAGTAGCCCTCCTTGTCCTTAAAGGCGTCGCGGAAATTCTGCCGCTCAGGCGAGCGGTAGCGCGCGTAGATTTTTTTATCCATGAGCGCGAGCATGCCCAGCTGCCCGCTGTCGATGATGTCGGCGAAAGTTTTGCCCGCGCGCGCCTCGGAATCGACGCGCGTGATGATGCCGGCGCCGGAAACGCGCACGGAGTTCGCCTTGATGAGCGGATATTTTTTCATGAAGCCGTCGAGCAGCGTCTGCGTCGCGGCGAGGTCGAGGTTGCCGTAGGCGGTCATCTCGCCCTCTTTGCGCGCGGCCTCGACGAGCTTGGCCTGCCGCTCGGCGGGCGCAAGCGCGTCCAGCCAGGCGAGCTTCGCTTCGGTCGTTTGGGCGTGGAGACGAACGGAAGCGGCGAAGAGCAGCAAGAGAACCGCGCCGGCTTGCAGTCGTCCGCGCATGATTGATTCCCTTACAGGTACCCCTTCTCTCGATAATACTTTTTCGCGCCGGGATGCAGCGGGATCGCGAGCGCGCCGCTCTCGCCGCCGCGGCAGAACTCCTCCATCATCAGGTTGCCCTTGTCGAGGCGGTCGGCCTCGATGTCTTCGTGGCAGCGGTCGATCGCGCGCGCCATGTCGTGGGCGGTCTTCGCCGGCAGATCGGCGCGGCAGAAAAAGAGCCAGCCGCTGAAATCGACCGTCGCGATGTCTTCGTCCATCGCCGGAAAGGCGTTTTTGCCCAGCGTGGCGCCGCCGAAGCCGAGCCGCGCCATTTTTTTAAGTACGTCATCGCGGACCGGCAGGAATTTCATGTCGGCGGCGAGCGCCAGCGCGCCCCATGTCTTGATCCCTTCGTCGAAGACGGCCTGAACGCCGCTCTGCAGATGCTCGCGGCGCGCCGGATCGCTGGGACTCTCCACGCGCAGCACGCGGCCGCCCCATTTCTCGATATCGGCGAGGCTCATGCCGTAGGCTTTCAGCACCTGGCCGATGACATAAAGCGTCGCGTGCTTCTCCGTGCCCGCCCGCGTCGAGACCGTGAGGGGAATTTTTCCCTGCGCGATCTCGTCGAGCGACGAGATGCCCGAGTCCTTTCTCACGGCGAAGACGAGGCGGTCCCAGGAAGGAAAAACGCCGATCGCGCGGAGCGGCAGTTTCTTTTTGTAAGGACCGACGCCCGCGGTCGCCATGCGCGCGAGGCCGGCGGGATTGGCGAAGCCGAAATCCCATTCGCCGCGCGCGACGCTTAGCGGTATCGCCGTGCCGCCGAGCCTGGAATCGCGAAAGCCGAGGCCCAAGCGCACCTCGGCGTCCATCGGCATCGACGCCGAGCGGTAAAGCGAGCGCGCGACCGCGATCGCGATCTCCGCGCGGCGCGAGGTCGTCGCGATCGAGACGAGCTTTTTCTCCCTCACGAAGCGGCCCGCGACTTTGCCGGCGCGAGATGCCGCCCGAAAAACTCCAGCGTGCGCGTCCAGGCCTTGGCCGCCGACTCGGAGCGGTACTTGTCGCCGTGCGGGTCCATGAACGCGTGCCCGGTCTTCTCGTACGAGAAGAATTCGTGCCGCTTGCCGAGACGCGTCATCTCGGCGTCGAGCTTCTTGATGTGCTCCGGCGACGGGTTCTCGTCGTCGAGGCCGAAATGACCCATCACCGGGCAATGGATCTCGGCCGCGCGCTGGAACGGCGACGGACCGTCGCCCCACGGCTCGAGAATATTGCCGCCGTAGAAATCCGAGCCCGCCTTGAAGCGCGGTCCGGCCGAGGACATGAGCAGCGTGACGCGCCCGCCCATGCAGAAGCCCATGATCGCGAGGCGCTCGGCGTCGACCTTAGGATCGCGCGCCAGATAATCGGCCGCCGCGTTGACGTCCTGGATGACGAGCCTGTCGCGGAGCCGCGCGCGCCGTGTCGGCGCGTTGTCGCGGCAGTCAGGCGGATCGCGGTGATAGAGATCCGGTCCCGCCGCGACATATCCTTCGCGCGCGAGCCGCTGCGTAACCTCCTCGATGAAGCGGTCGACGCCCTTCTGCCCCTGGATGACGATGACGCCGGGGAAAGGCCCGGCGCCCTCCGGGCGGCTCACGTATAATCGCATCGTGCCGTCAGGCACCTTGATCGATTCCCATCCCATAAAGCCCTCCTATCTGCTTTAGCGCTTGCGCTCCATTTCTTCTTTGACCTCGGCGGCCAGGCGTAGATTAAGAAATTTCTCCGTCTGGACCTCTTCCTTTATTTTAAGCGGCGCCTTGACGTCAAACTCGACCACGTTTTTGAGGCCCTGCGCCGAAGGCACGCCGGGCACGCCGTCGGGCAGCGCCTGCGCGAAGCGGCGGATGCCTTCGACGATCATCGGCCGCGTGAGCTTCCCGACGGGAAGTTTCTTGATCGCGACGTCGGCCGCCTCCTCGGGCTTCTCGCGGATGAAGACGAGCGCGCGCATCATCGCGCGCAGCCAGCGCTTGATCTCGCCCGGCCGCTCGGCGATCTTTTTATCCGTCGCGAGAAATCCCTGAAACGGATACGGGAAGAGATCGCCGATGAAGGCGAGCGTGCGCAGCCCCTCGCTCTCGCCCAGAATCGCCTCGTCGCCGTTGACGACCGCGGCGTGCACCGCGCCCGACTTGAGCGAGAGAAATGTCGTGTAGCTGTTGCGCGACGGCATCGCGACGCGCGTCATCTCGCGCGCGCCGACGCCGTGCTTTTCCGCCACCAGCGTGATCAGCGTGTCCTGCGTGTCGCCGATCGTGCCGACGGCGATGCGCCGGCCCCTGAGATCGGAGATCTTGTGGATCTCGGGCGCGCCGAGCAGATACCACGTGACTTTTTCCGTCTGGAACATGATCGCCTTGATCGGCGCGCCGCGGAGCGCCGCGCGCATGCCGCTGCCGCCCGCGCCGCTATAATCCACCTCGCCCGCGACGAGCGCGGCGATCGACGTCGAGCCGGGGATCACGATGGTCTCGTTCTCCAATCCCTCGTCGCGGAAAAAACCTTTCACTTCCGCGACCGGCACCGAGAGATAATTCAGCGTCGCGCGCGGCGTGATCGTGCGGATCTTCTCCGCGGAGGCGCTTGCCGCGATGAAAAAGCTGAAGAAAGCGACGATTAGTAAAATCGCTCTACAATCCTTCATGTTGTTCGAATTGTTTCAACCCGTTTGAACCTGGGGCGGCGGCTTTTCGCTTTTCGTTGCTAGAGCTTTAATCAACCAGCTACAGATGCCTATTGCAGTACCGCTATACAAGCTAATAAACCACCACAGTGAACGCGGAAGAGCTGCCACGGCATCGGCGCCTTTGTGGAATGCTAAGCCAAAAATCACAGCCGTAATCGCAAGCACAGTCGAAAGCAAACAGAAAAGTACAATACGGCAGAAAGAGGGATGTGTTTCTAAGAAATTGAAAATCGAGCGTCTCACTTCCCCACCCCCAGCTCCCTCTGCACCTCGCGCAGCACGGAAAAGTCCACCACCTTGTTGATCGGCGGCGGGTCTTTCAGCTGCATCGGCGCGGCAATCGTGAGCTCGATGTTTTTCCTGAGCGACTCGTCGCTCGCGCCGCCGGGGTCGCGCGGGTCGATCGCGCGCACCGACACCGCCGACGCGCTCTCGGCCACGTCGCGCGGGTGCTTGAACTCGCGCATCGCGATCCTGATCGTCTCCTCGCGGTTGGTAAGCATGAGCTGGAGCGACCGCACCATCGCGCGCGTCCAGCGCTTGATCTTGTCGCGCTCCTGCGTGAGCTTCGCCTCGCTCGTCGCGTAGCCGGCCCACGGCCATGCGCCGATGTCGGCGAGCGAGGCCAGCTCGGTGAAGCCTTTCTTCTTGAGGATGAACGCGGCGTCGGGATTGAACGCGCGCGCGTGGATGACGCCCTGCTGCATCGCCTGCACGGAGGTCTCCGCGCCGCCGGCGGAAAAATAGGTCACGTCTTTTTTCGGGTTGAGGCCGTAGTGCTCGAGCACCATCGCGGAGGCGATCTCGGTGCTGCCGCCGGGCCCGGTGATGCCGATCACCCTTCCCTTCAAGTCCTGCACGCGCTTGATGTCGGGCGCGCCCATCAGGACGAATGTGCAGCGCTGGTGCGTGAAGAAAATCGCCTTCAGCGGCGCGCCGCGCGTCGCCGCGCGCATCGCCGAGCCTGCCGCGCCGGCGACGTCGATCTCGCCGGCCATGAGCGCCGTCACCACGACGTTCGTGTTGACGACGAGCCACTGGACGTCGAGGCCTTCGTCCTTGAAGAAGCCCGCGCCCATGCCGACGAAGAGCGGCAGATAGCCGTAATCCTTGGTCGAGAGCGCGACGCGGATGCGCTCGGGCGCGGAACCGGCGCGCGACGGAGCGGATGCGGACGCGACAAGCGCGAGCGCGGCGGCGAACGCTGCGAGAAATTTCATGCAGCCTTTAGCGCGGCGTGGGAAAATGCAATTCGAGGTAATTCCCCTCGGTATCGAACATGTAGATCGTCTTGCCGCTCTTGCGCTCGACGATGCGATGGAATTTGCCCAGCTCCTTCGCTTTGCGGAGCGCCTCCTCGTAGTCGCGCATGTCCATGTCGAAAGCCTGGTGCGCGATGCCGTCCTGGTCGAGCGCGTCGCGCTTGAGCGGCCGCGGCCGCTCGAAGAGCACGACGTCGTTGTCGCCGCAGCGCAGCCGGTCGAGACGCTGGTACTTGCCGTGGATTTCCAGCGCGTCGGGATTATT
>DATFWH010000338.1:0-2659 GCA_035259465.1 Binatia bacterium | reverse complement strand
TTTATGGACGCGGGAATCTGGAATCTCCGTTGCCGCGGCTGCGGCAGGGTCTTCGAAATCGAGCTCGGCGACGAAGACAGCATCGTAAGCCACGTCAAACAGCATTGCTGTCCCTATTGTCGGACGCGACCGAACGAGCGCAAAGAGAGTATCTGGTTCGCCCGGCACGACGTCATGGGGTTCCGATTTCGCAACGGATTGCCGAATTAGCCGGCAGCTCAAGGAGGAGAATTTAAGGGGAGCGCGTAGTTATTCTCCCCTTTCTAAGGGGAGATACAGAGGGGTAGCCCTTTCTTTTTACCTCATCCCGGTCCAGCCGCGGGACTCCATGCACATCTGGTACATCTGGCGGAATGCCGCGACCTGGTTCGACCGCCCAAGCTGAGGATTCCCATACGGCACGCCGGAGGTCTGCTGGGCCTCCCGCTCGCACTGAGCGGAGTCGCGGGTGAAGTCCGGCTTGGCGCCGGCGCCTTCGGGCTGCTCGGACGCGGTGCTGCAGCCGATGAGAATGAACAGAGAAACAAAGGGCATAATGCGTCTCATATCGCCTCCCTGGCGAGCGGAAGCTCCAATTGCCTGCGCTATGTATACACCAACGCGAACGGAGAAAAACTACCTCCCCTTACCCTCCTTAGAAAGGAGGGGATTTAAGAAAGGCGCGGCGGCATCCGATAATCTTTCAGGGATGTAGGGGCGTGATTTATCACGCCCGGGCGCAATGAATTGCGCCCCTACGAAAAAAATGCGAACGCGGGTTATTCCTTCAACCCGCCGCCCTCGGCCCGCAGTCTTCGCGCCAGCTCCTTCGCTTCGACGCGGTATTTGAACGCCTTGCGCCCGTTGATGAAGAGCACCGGCACTTCGGCGCCGTAGCGCGCGGCGAGCTCGGCCGAGGCATCGACGTCGATCTCTTCCAGCGCGACGGGAAATTTTTTCGCCGCCGCCGCGACGGCGGCCTTCATCTCGTCGCACAGGCAGCAGTCTTTGCGCGTGTAGAGCGTGAGCGCGGCGGTCATTTAGTAATAGCAGCCGGCGCGGGGGCGGGGGATGTCGGCTCTTTCGAGGGCGTCGACGGCGGAAGCCCGATCAGGCCCTTCGGGATGGCGAGCGCGCCGTAGAAAAATTCCGACAGCGTGCTGAGCGGCGCGGGCATAACGCTCGCGTCGTTGATCGGGCCGCGGACGCGGAAACTCGCGACGAGCAGCGAGTTCTTGACCGCCGCGAGGCCGGTGCCGAGAATGGGGATGTAGTTCCACGCATGATCGATGCCGGGAAACGGCCGGACGGCGACGACGAAATCGATGTCGTCTGTCGTCCCGTCCAACTTCCCGGCCCCCGTGATGCGGAGATCGTCGCCGTCGAGAAAGAAATTCTGCGTGGAGTAAACCCCCTGTGCTATCTTGACGTCGGCGGAGACCATGCGGAAGCGGATGCCCTCCTGGTTGATGTTGGGGAGCTTGAGGGTGAACCAGCGCGACAAATCGATGAAGCTCAGTATGCGGACCGCGAGCTGGAAGCGGCGCATCATGCCGTCGTCGATGCGCACGCTGACCGCGCCGTTCAGACTGCGCCGCCGCTCCTCGGTCGTCCCGCCGTTGAAATCGAACTTGCCGATCAGGCGCACGGTGCCGGTGACTTCGTTGTTGCCGAGGTCGAACCAGCCGAGCACAGTCTGCAGCGGCACGCCGGTGATCTTCGGCTCGACGGTGAACGTCCCGTTCTCGCCGCGGTCAACGAACGCGCCCGAGCCTTCGACCGTGCCGCCGCCCGGAGCGCGCGCGGAGAACCGCTCCAGGCGCCAGGTGCGGTGATCCAGAATCAGATCGTTCTTGAGATCGGTGAACACGAAGTTGTCGTAGGTGGCTTTCGCGAGCGCGAGCTTTCCGCGCACCTGGAGGCCCTCGTACCATGGCTCTTGCGGCGAGACGTGGTGCGGCAGGATGTGCCGGATATTCAGGTCCGGCGAGCTCAGCTGGAAAACGAGCAGCGGACGCTCGCCGCCGGTCCAGCGCCCGTCGAGCGCGATCGCGTCGCCTGCGATGCGCGCCCGCATGCCTTCGAGATCGATCGTGGAGCCGGCGATGCGCAACCTTCCGCTCACGTCGCGGAACGGCTCGTCGAAAAACGGCACCGGGATCTGCACGCCGACAAGTTCCAGTTGGCCGGTTACCTTGTGCGCCTCCGGCGCGGCGAGGGGACCGGTAAAGCGGATGCTTCCGCGCACGAGGCCGGGGCTTTTCGAGACGTCTACCGGAAGCAGCAGCCCGAGCGCGTCCGGCGCTTTGACGGCCTGCGACTCGACCGCGACGTCGTACGTCGCGGCGCCGGTAAGGTCCTTGAGCAGAACGCTCAGCTGAAGATCCGCGCCGTTGAGCGTCGCCCTGGCGCGCTCGGCCCTGATCTCGGCCGGCGAGAAGCTCACCTCGCCCCTGATCTGGTTTAGAGCGACATCGCCGACGCGGACATGGACGTTGTCGAGCACGGCGGCGCCCGAGTAGCGGAGCGGCGCGGCGGCGTCCGCATGCAGCGCGAGGTCGACGCGGGCGCGGCCGCCGAGGTCGCGCAGCGCTTCGATCGTCTTGCCGGCGGAGGCCGGCAGCAGCCCTGCCGGCAGGTACCGGCGCGCCTGCGCGAGGTCGGCGTCGCCGCGGACGCG
>DATFWH010000337.1:0-2975 GCA_035259465.1 Binatia bacterium | reverse complement strand
GATATTCTCCACGATGCCTTCCGGCCCGAGCGCGCACTGAACGACTTCCCCGTCGCTGCGCACCACGACATCGACGACGACGGACGCGCGCGCAACCGCGGCGGCGCTGTCGGCGACCTCGGCGCCCGACGCGCGGGCCTTCTCCATCGCCTCCGGATCGATATCGTAAACGATGGGCTGCACGCCGGCGAGCTGCAGGCGCTCCAGGAGCGCGCTGCCCATCGCGCCCACACCCACCATCCCCACGCGTTCCATCTAAGCTCCTCTCAGTCGACGATCTTGCCTTCGTCGGCGCCGCCGCCGTGCTGGTAGACGATGCGCTTGCCGGTCGCCGCGTCGATCTCGTTGCGCGCGCCGCCAGCCTTGGCGACGTCTTCCGCCGTCGGCTTGTGGCTGTTGCCGAGCAGGATCATCGGCTCGTTGTAGGGATTCGAGCCTTCGTAGTATTCGTGCGCGGGAATGCTCAGAATCATGCCGGGCGAAAGCTCGTGCGTCTCGTTCAGCCCCTTCATGATGCCGCGCCCGGTGACGACATAGTAGGTGCGGTCAGACGGATGATTGTGCATGCGCTGCACGTCTCCGGGAGGAAAAAAGAGCAGCCAGGTATTCAAGTTGTCGCGCCGGAAGAGGTCGATCCTCCGCTGGCCTTTTTTGCGTTGGCTGGCAAATTCCTTAACGTCCAAGAGCTGCATAGATCCTCCTTTGCCGCGCATCGCGGCTAATAAAGTTTGTCGATAAATCCCGATTTGTCCAATTCCGCGAGAAATGAGTTGTCGATGAATTGTTCGGGCTTCGCCGATTTCCCCGCCGGCTGGTTGGAGAAATCGAGCAGCGTCTTGACTCCCGCCGCGGAAACGTACGGAACTTTCTCCCACGCCGGCAAAAACGTCTTGTACGTCTCTTCCAGATCGTCGCCGTCGGCGAGCTTCGTATATTTGCCGATCGCCTGCTTCGCCTGCTCGCCGTCGGTGCGGACGATCTTGAGCCCTTCGAGATAAGCCTGCAAGAAGCGCCGCACGCGGTCGGGATTTTCTTTCATGTACTGCCGCGTGCTGGCGAACGCGACATGGATCAACGGGATATTCTTCTCCGTGATGTTGACGAGCTCTTTGAGGCCGGCCTTGCGCGCGCGCAGTGTCGTCGGCGCCGAGATGATGCCCGCGTCGATGTTCCCCTGCGTCAGCGCGGTCATGATCGCCGGAATGCCGTCGAGATGAAGAACGCGCACGTCTTTCCCCGGCGTCATGCCAGCCTGGCGCACCAGGATGCGCCCGACGAAGTCGGTCGTCGAGCCCGGCTGCGTCACGCCGATTACCTTCCCCTTCAAGTCGGAGAAGCTTTTAAGGTCCGGCTTGCTGTAGAGGGAGAAGACGGCGCGGTTGAGCACGCCGAGCATGAAGACGACGTCGTGGCCGGTGAGACCCGCCTCGATCAGCTCGCCGCCGGGATTGCAGATGTCGAGGCTCCGCGCGATCAGCGCTTGCGTCGCCGTCGCCGGGAGAATGTACTTCAATTCGAGATTGACGCCGTATTTGCCGAACAGCCCTTTCTCCTGCGCGACCCAGATCGGCGCGAATGCGCCGCTCACCGCCGCGTAGCTGGACCGGATCGTCGGCGCCTCCGCGGCCGGAGCGCGACACGGGATGCCGAGAACAAACGCGAGCGCAATGAGGATGATCAGGCGCGGCATCGTCTCACCTCCACCAGCCACAGCGGGTGCTATTCACCACCCGATCGCGTATCCGTCGCGCCGCGGATCGCCGGCGCCGAGCCATGCGCCGGTCGCTGGATCGCGCACGATGACCTGCGACGCGCCGAACGACCAGCGATTGACGACGATTACCTTGTGCCCCTTGGCCTGTAGCTTCTGTCTAACGTCTTCGGGAAAGCCTTCTTCCATCCTCAGCTCTTCGGGGAGCCGGTCGCGTGGCGGCGTGCCGGGCATATGGCTCCAGCGCGGCGCTTCCACGGCGGACTGCGGGTCGCTGTCGCCGTCGAGCATGCGGTGGAGGATTTGCACATTGCTCTGCGGCTGATCATCGTTTCCCGGCGTGCCGCCGGCGGCGTAAAAGTCGCCGCCGCGAAACGCCATGTAAGAGTTGAGCGTGTGCGCGGGCCGCTTGCCGGGTTTGAGCGCGTTGGCTTTCGACGGATCGAGACCGAAGCTGCAGAGACGGTTGTTCATGACGATCCCGGTGTCGCCGGCGACGACCCGAGAGCCGAAAACCGCGAAGATGCTTTGGATCAGCGAGACGACGTTGCCGTCGCGGTCGGCGGCGCAGAGATAGGTCGTGTCTCCGCCTGACGCGGCCGGCCGGATAACCGGCCGCGCGCTATCTGAAATCAACGCGCGGCGTTTTTCCGCGTGCGCTTTGGATATCAAGCGGCCGATCTGCGGATCGCCGAAGCGCGGATCGTCGAGATGATTGATGCGGTCCTCGAACGCGAGCTTCTTCGCTTCCACCATCACATGAATCGCTTCGGCGGGATCCATCTGCGCGAGCGGATACGCTTCGAGCAGATTCAGCATCTCGAGCACCATGAAGCCCTGTGACACCGGCGGCTGCTCATAGACCGTAAAGCCGCGATACGTCGTGCCGAGCGGATCAAGCCACTCGGCGAATTTTCCGTCGAGGTCTTCTCTCGTGATGATCGCGCCGGCGTCTTTCAGTGCGTCGCACATACGCTCGGCAATCGCGCCGTTATAGAAACCGTCGCGGCCCTGCTTCGCAATCGTCTCGATCGTCTGCGCCAGCCCCTTTTGCGCGAGCACATGTCCGGGCGCGACGCGCGCTGCGCCCTGGCGATAGCAGCGGTCGATATCGGGAGCTTTGCCGACCTCTTCGATGCTCCTCGCGAGCCGCACGGAGACGGGAAAGCCGTCGCGCGCCAAAGCGACCGCGTCGGCGGCGATGCGCTCGAAATCGACCGTGGCGTAGCGCTTGTGCAATTCGCTCCAGCCGTCGACCGCGCCG
>DATFWH010000336.1:0-10820 GCA_035259465.1 Binatia bacterium | reverse complement strand
CAGCTCGACGTTGATTCCTTCCTCGTCGAAGTAGCCGAGCTCTTTCGCGATATAGACCCCGACGTGAGGCAAGTTCGGCGGCGTCACCGGCATGCCGATGACGAGTTTCCGCCCCGGAGCCTGAGCACCCGTGGCGTCGGCCAGGAGGGCGACGATGACTAGAGTCATGAGGCTTGCCAGCAAACTCTGTCGGCTCATAGCTTTCTCCCTGCCGGCGACGCGGCGGCGAATAAGGATTTAGGATTGGACCGAGAACGCAGAACGAGACCCCGTCGCCGCAGTTAAATATGGATGGCGACTTTCAAGGCATTATCGATCCGCTCGACGTAGGTCCGGAACGCTTCGTGAATCTGGTCCAGACTGAAATGATGCGTGATGATGGGATCGGCCACGATCTTTCCCGCGCTCATGAGCGCGAGCGAGCGGCCGGAATTCATCCCGCCCTCGCCGCGAGCGGCGTAGATGCGGACGTTGCTTCGCACCGCGAGGTTCATGTCCATCTCGACCGGTCCCGTGTACCACGCCACCACGCCGATGCGGCCGCCGCGCCGGACGTTTTCGAGCGCCTCCTGCATCGAGGTTGCGCCGCCGGCGCATTCGAGTACGGAGTCCGCTCCCTTCCCGTTGGTGATCTCGCGGACACGCTCGGCCAAGTTTTCTTGGCGCACATTGATCGTAAAATCCGCGCCGAGACGCCGGCCGATCTCCAGCCGCGAATCGCGCGTGCCGCTCAAGAGGACACGCTCGGCGCCGAGCGCCTTGCAGAGCTGCACCGCGATAAGGCCGATCGGCCCCGGCCCGAGCACCAGAACCGTTTCGCCGGCGATGTAACCGCCCATGAGATCGATCGCCCACAGCGGTGAGGCGGCGGTAGTCACCATGCAGGCCTGTTCGAATGTGAGATTGTCGGGCAGGCGGTAGAGGGTATTGATATGGTTGACGGCGTATTCGGCGAAGCCGCCGTCGCATGTGAGGCCCTTCGCCCTGTGCCCTTTTTCCAGGTTGCCGTAATTCAGGCACGAGGTGTACCAGCCCTTGATGCAGTTCTCACAGCGCTCGCATCCCTTGTGCACCTCGACCGCGATGCGGTCGCCGATTCGAAACTCGTCGACACCCGGACCCAGCGCGGCGACGGTGCCGGCGTACTCGTGGCCCATGATGAACTCTCCGGAGGGCTGTCCCTGAAGTGTGCGGTGCAGGACCTTGATGTCGGTGCCGCAGATCGATGCGACCTCAACTTTAAGGAGAACTTCGCCGGGGCCGGGCTGCGGCACCGGCCGCCGCTCGACGCGCATATCGTCGGCGCCGTGGAGCACCGCCGCTTTCATCGTCTCGGGGATCGCCATGGACTTGCTTCCGTTCCCGACTTCCCTGCGCCGATCGCTCTCGGTAGGATTCGCCGAAAGCGTACTATGCGGTCAGAAAGAACGCAATTAGTCTACCCTCCAGCAAAGCCGCGGTTGATTGGGGCTTATCGCATCTGCACGACGACGTCGACCAGCGCCGGCTTGCCGCTTTTCACGACCTTTACCGCGTCGCGAAGCGCCTTGGCTAAATCCTTCGGCTCGGTCACGGGTCCGGTCGACCAGACGCCGTAGGATTTCGCGTTCGCCGCGAAATCGACCGCCGGCTCTTCGATGCGGATGCCGACCGTCTTGTTTTCCACCGGGCGCTTGCGCAGCACTGCCATGCGCTCCTGGTGTTCCTCGTCGTTGTAGTACGAGCGGTTGCTGTTGACGACGATCAGCAGCGGAATCTCATAGTGCGCCGCCGTCCACAGCGAGCTGATCGTAAACAGCAGACAGCCGTCAGGCTGGATATCGACGCAGAACTT
This sequence comes from Binatia bacterium, assembly GCA_035259465.1. Taxonomy (GTDB): domain Bacteria; phylum Desulfobacterota; class Binatia; order UBA9968; family UBA9968; genus JAJPJQ01. The sequence goes on along the minus strand of DATFWH010000336.1, from coordinate 8,986 downwards.
ACCCGATCCTTTGAGCGCGAGAGCGGCGCCGAGAGAGGCCGGGAGGCCGTAGCCCAGGCCGCCGCCTTTGTACTTGCCCAGGATCTGGTTGAACTTCGCGCCGGGCATGTAGAGGTTTTCTTTCCCCTGCGACGTGCCGTTGGTGAGGACCCAATCTTCGTTCTTCACCGCCTCGGCGATCTCGGTGTAGAGGCGCGTGGTCGAGATCGGCTTCTCGTCCCACTTCTTTTTCAGCTCACGCGTGAGATTCTCTTCGCGCTCGGCGTGGAGCTTCGCCCAGCGCTCGCGCCGCTGCGATATCGCCGAAGCGTTTTTCTTGAGACTCTCCTTCTCCGCCTTCAGCCGCCGCACGAGCTCGGGCAAAAAGACCGACGTGTCAGCCATGATCGAGAGATCGACCTCGCGCAGCTTGTTGAAGTCGTGCGACCACGCGCGCACGAGCAGGTCGTCGAGGCCGACGTTGACGATCTTCGCGGACGACGACATCAATGGAATCGGCCGCCGCCTCCCCGCTTCTTGCGCGCGCTGCGTGATGCCGCCTTCGAGATCCGGCACGTCGAGGACGAGCAAGAGATCGGTCTCGCCGAGAACTTTATTCGCCATGCCGGTGAGATTGAGCGGATGCTTCACGGGAAAATTGAACCGGCCGAATTGATCGAGGACAGGAATCGCCAGCAGCTCCGCCAAGTCGACGAGCGCGTTGAAGCCCGCCTCGCGCCGGCCGACCCAGTCGGCGACGATCGCCGGCGCCTTCGCCGCGAGCAGCCATTTAATCGTTTTCTCGAAGCCCTCCTCCGGCGCCTGCATCGGCAGCGGCGCCGGATAGCGGTCGAGCGACGGCGTCGGAATCTCGCCGTCGAGCTTCTTCTCCTGCACCTCGCTGTCCCAGCAGAGATAGACCGGCCCCATCGGATCGGTCGTCGCGAGGCGGTAGGCGCGGATGAACGCGTCCGGCACCGCCTCGACGCTGCCGGGCTGATCGTCCCATTTGACGAAGTCGCGCACGAGGTTTCCCTGCACGAGCGCGGTGTGCACCCAGTCGATCCACGGGCGCCTGAGCGCGGTGTCCATCGGACCCGTGCCGCCCATGACGATCACCGGGAGGCGGTCGCACCAGGCGTTGTAGATCGCCATCGCGGCGTGCTGGAGCCCGACGATATTGTGCACGGCGGCGGCCATCGGCTTGCCGCACGCGCGCGCGTATCCGTGCGCGAGCGCCACGGTGATCTCCTCGTGCGGGCAGAGGATCATCTCCGGCAGCCGGTTGCCGCCGTAGTTGACGAGCGAGTCGTGGAGTCCGCGAAACGTCGCGCCGGGATTGACCGCAATGTACTCGAATTCGAAGGCCTTCAGCATATCTACGATCACGTCCGAGCCGTATTCGGCGCGCGGCTTCTCGATCTTCCTGGCGGGCTTACTCATGGTCAAAGCTCCTTCTCGGTGTGGGTTTGGAATTTCACGAACGCACCATATGCGAAGCGCTTCGACGTGGCAAGCGCGGTATTCTCGTTGACCTGCGGCGCGCGTAGAAGTAAGTTGCCTGCGAGGACACTTAAGCAATTCCAAGGAGAGCGGCATGGCGATCAAAATCAAGCGCACCGGCCATTTGGTTCTCAAGGTGAAAGATTTGGAGCGCTCGCGGCGCTTCTTCACGGAGGTTTTGGGACTGCCCATCGTCGGCGAGGCGCCGCAGGCGGGTTTTCTCTTCTTCAGTCCCGACGTTGAGGCGAATCATCACGTGCTCGCGATCCGCCAGGCGCCGGACGGCGCGCGCTCGCCTGAGCCGAACGATATCGGCATGGAGCACGTGGCCTACGAGCTAGAATCGTTCGCCGACTTGCAAGAGGCGTATCGCATCTTCAAGGCGAACCACGTCCGGCTCAGGCACGTCGTCTTTCACGGCATCACGAAGAGCATTTATTTCTACGATCCCGACGGCAACATGCTGGAGGTCTACTGCAACGTGCCGCCGGACGAATACAAGAAAACCGTCAAAAATCCGTACGGACTCTACGGGGACATTACCGCCGAGCTCGAAGGCAAAGAGCCGCAGCGGCCTGGAACGGTCGCGCCGTAAATTGTTCGGGAAAATTTCTAAGACTGGATTCCCGCTTTCGCGGGAATGACTCAAGAGGCCGGCGCATCGTCGCGGTTCCTCTCCCGTTCGTCACCCCCGCGGAAGCGGGGGTCCAGGCATTTATAGGCAACTGGATTTCGCTGTTCCACGGGAACGACGGACTCTGGTTCCAAATATCTCATGAGGTGATTCATGGAGCCTTTGCCGCGCGGCGCGAACTTTCAACGCTGTAAACTCATGTGGGAGATCGGCCTTCACATCGCCGGCGATCCTGCCACGCCTTACTACGGCAATCGAGACATGATGATCGCCGTCGGCAGCGGCTCGGGCGAAAACTACCGCCCTTGGCTGCGCATGGCGACGGGCGCGCCGCATCTCGCGTACGCGGTCTGCCGCGGCGAGCTGGAGATGTCGATGGTGAACCCATCGGGCTTTCTAACCCAGGCGTATCGCGGCACGGGACTTTTCTCCGAGCCGCTGCCGGTGCGCGTGCTCGCGGTTTATCCGTCGTGGGACCGCTTCGTCTACGTCGTACATCCCCGCACCGGCCTCAAGTCGCTCGCCGAGATCAAAGAGAAGCGCTATCCGCTGCGCCTCTCGATCCGCGAGGACAAAGCGCACTCGACGCGCGTCCTCGTCGATCAGACGCTCGCCGCCTACGGCTTCACGCTCGAGGACCTCCAGTCGTGGGGCGGCAGTCTGCAGCTGAACGGCGGGCCGGGCGACAAGCGGCGCCTGGACGCGCTCGCCGCCGGGACGATCGACGCGATCTTCGACGAAGGGTTGATCCTCTGGTTCGAGAAGGCGCTCGCCGCCGGCATGAAGCCAATTCCGCTCGACGAGCCCGTTTTCGCGAAGCTCCAGGCGATCGGCTGGCGCCGGGTCACGATTCCGGCGCGCCACTATCCGCACTTGGAAGCGAGCCACGATTGCTTAGATTACGCTCGCGCATCGCTGGCGGACGAAGACGCCTACAAAGTCTGCGCAGCGATCCATGCGCGCAAGGACGAGATCTTCTGGGAAGACTCTTTCACCGGCATCGGCCAGCTCGGGCAGGACACTCCGGCGACGCCGCGCGACGTGCCGCTCCATCCCGGCGCGGAACGCTGGTACAAAGAGCACGGCTTCTAAATTCAATGTAGGGGCGGTTCGCGAACCGCCCTAGGTCGTTCTCTTTTCGATCCGCCGCGCCAGCGCGTCGAGCGTCGGCGCGATCGGCTGCAGGGATTCGTCCGCGATCTGCACCGCCGACGTCTGCTTCAAGCCGTGGCCCGTGATGTTGCAGACGACCGTCTCGCCTTTCTGAATCGATCCCGTTTCCACGAGCTTCTTCGCCGCGGCGACCGAGATCGCGCCGGCCGGCTCTGCGAAGATACCGGCGAGCCGCGCGAGCAGCGATTGCGCCGATAAAATCTCTTCGTCGTTCAACGCGATGGCCGTCCCCTTCGAGGCGCGCAACGCGCCGAGTGCGCGCCGGCCGAGCGAGGCCGGATTGCCTACCTGGATACTCTCGGCGACGGTCGGCCTCGCTTCGACCGGCTCGACCTCGTCGAGCCCTCGCGCGAGCGCGCGGACGATCGGCGCGGCAGCCGCGCTCTGCGCCGCGACCAAGCGCGGCGCTCTCTTCGCGCAACCGAGCGCTTGAAGCTCGCCCCACCCTTTCCACATGGCGCAAATACCCGCGCCGCCGGCCGTCGGATGGATGACCCAATCCGGTACGCCGCCGTCCAGCTGATCGAGCATCTCGTACGCGTAAGATTTCTTCCCTTCGTTGCGGTAGGGATTGCTCGACAGGCAGTCGTACCAACCGAACTCCTGGAGAGCTTCGCGGTAGAGACGCGCGACCTCGTTGTCGAAGCTGCCTTCGACGACGATGACGGTCGCGCTGTAGGCGGCGGCTTGGAGAATTTTCGCTGCCTCGGTTCCCGCAGGCACCATAACGACGCTTTTCATGCCCGCGGCCGCGGCGTACGCGGCCACCGAGGCGGCGGCGTTGCCGGTCGAGATCACTGCGGCGGTATCGAAGCCGAGCTCGCGGCCGCGCGAGATGCCGACCGCGTTGCTGCGGTCCTTGAGCGAGCCGGTCGGAAGAGTGCTGTCGTTCTTGAGCAGCAGGCGAGGCAGCCCGAGCGCTTCGGCGAGCCGCGGCGGCGCGATCAGCGGCGTGTAGCCCTCGCCGAGCGAGACGACGGCGGCGCGATCTTCGACGGGAAAAAATTCGAACCAGCGCCAGATCGTGCGCTCGCTGCGATCACGAATGGTTCGCAGATCGATGCCGGCGAGATCGACGATCGCTTCGAGCACCGCGCCGCAATTTTTACAGCGGAACGTCTTCCACGACGGCGACTGCCAGCGGCATCGGAGGCATTCGAGCGCCTTGAGGTTTCCCACCCTCGGTCACCAAGCCGCTCTTTCCATCGCCCAGCGGTCGAGGCTCGCGAGGTATTCACGGAACAGCACCATGCGCATCGCGACGGCGCGGCGGGCGCGATCCCGGCGCTCGTCGGTCGTCGCGTAGCGCTTGAGAAAGGTCTGCGGCACGCTGCCGTGCCCCTCTTCGTCTTCGGTGATGCGGCGGTACGGCTCCTTGATCCACTCCGGCACCGAAGGCGACTTGAGGCACATCTGGATGAGATAGTTCGCGACCGTCTCGCCCGCGAGCGAGAAGCCGGCGATGCGCTCGCACGTGTCGGCGAGCCCTTCGATGGCGTTGAACATCGCCGTCTGCGCCGGCAGCGGCCTGTAAGCGAACGGGTCCGCGCCGAGGTCGCGGATGCGCTTCGAAAGCAAACCCGCGTGCGTCATCTCCTCGTGCGCCGATTCGGCCATCATCGACTTGACGTCGAGCTCCGGCGTCGTCTTGAGCCATAGGCCGAAGAGATCGGCCGCTCGCAGCTCGTTGTACAGGCGGCTCTGCATCACGCGGACGCGCTCCGCGTCGGTCTTCAGCGGAATGTAGCTGTAGGCCGGCGGCGCGGCGTCGAGCGAGCGGCAGAACGCGTGGATCGGCTCCAGGAGTTCGCGGACGAAATCTTCACAGCTTGTTGTCATGTGTTCCTCAAGGCTTGGAAGTCCTGCGCTCCAAGTCGTTCAAGGATTTTTCCAGGTCGCCTTCGAGATCGCCGACGTCGAAGCCGATCGCGCGCGCCCCGTCGAGGATCGCGATACAAACCATCACGAGGTCCAGCGCTTCTTTCGGCGGCGGTTCCTCCGGATGCTCGTAAAGATAGTGATCGACGCGCTGCTTGAGGGTCAAGAAATCGCGCAGGCAAACGACCGGCGGCAGGTCCTTCACCGGGCCTGTGTTCGCCGTCGAAGGCTCGAAGGCGACGCCGCCGGGGTCGACGAGGGCGATCTGCCGGCCATCCTCGAACAGGAAGACAAGATAAGTATCTTTGGTCTCGGGATGGATCTTCTCTTCGAAAGCTTTCAAGTCGCGCCAGGGCACGCGCAGCGATTTGCCCGACGCGACGTCGAGCAGGGTCGAAGCTTCCGCGTCGTAAAGCGCCGCCTGCGGATGATTCGCGAGCCACTGCGCCGCCTTGCCCCGCGCCCGGTCGATCGTCTCGGCCATGCTCGGATTCTAGCATGAATCCGCGCGCGCCGGGCAAGGCGCGGTTTGATACTAAAACAGCCGGCGAGCCGCGCATCCTCTCTAGAGGACTCCACTTTTTCCCCAGTAATCACCTCAATTGAACAAGCGGCGATGTTCCCCTATCGTTTAAACCGGGGGGATTGTGCGATACCTCGTTCTAGCCTGCGATTTCGACGAGACACTCGCGCGCGGCGGCCGCGTCGCGCCGGAGACGGTGAAGGCGCTCGAGCGCCTGATCGCCTCGGGCCGCAAGCTCATCCTCGTGAGCGGCCGCGAGCTCGACGATCTGCTGCGCATCTTTCCGGAAGCTAAGATGTGCGCGCGCATCGTCGCCGAGAACGGCGCTCTCATTTACAACCCGGCGACGCGCGAGCAAAAGCCGCATGGCGATCCGCCGCCCGATCAATTCATCCGCGCCCTGCAGCAGAAAAAGGTCGAGCCGCTCGCCGTCGGCAATGTGATCGTGGCCACGGTGCAGCCGCACGAGACCACCGTGCTGAACACAATCCGCGACATGGGTCTCGAGCTGCAGGTCATTTTCAACAAAGGCGCCGTCATGATCCTCCCCGCCGGACTCAACAAGGCGAGCGGCCTCGCGCGCGCGCTGCAGGAGATTTGCATCTCGCCGCACAACGTCGCCGCTGTCGGCGACGCCGAGAACGACCATGCTTTGCTAAAGCTCGCGGAATGCGCCGTCGCCGTCGCCAACGCCCTGCCGACACTCAAAGAGCGCGCCGATTTCGTTACCGAGGGAGAAAACGGCCGCGGCGTCATCGAGCTGATCGACGAAATCGTCAAAGAAGATTTAAAAGAGCGCAGCGATCGTTTGGGCCGGCACAGCATCCTGCTCGGCCGTCGCGATTCGCGCGAGGAAGTGCGGCTTCGTCCTTTCGGCGTCAACATGCTCATCACCGGCCCTTCCGGCGCGGGCAAGTCGACGGTCACGACCGCCTTTCTGGAGCGGCTAAACGAGCAGGGCTATCAGTTCTGCGTGGTCGACCCGGAGGGCGATTACGAGTCATTCGAAGGAGCCGTCGCCGTCGGCACGCAGAAGCAGCCGCCGAATATCGACGAGGTTGTGCGGCTGCTTAGAAACCCGCAGGAGAATGCGGTCGTGAATCTCATCGGCGTCAGACTCAAGGATCGGCCGGCGTTTTTTCTCGCGCTGCTCCCGCGGCTTCAGGAGCTGCGCGCGCAGCTCGGACATCCGCATTGGATCGTCATCGATGAGACGCACCATGTGCTGCCCTCGGCGTGGGAGGCCGCGCCGCAGGCGCTTCCGACGGAGTTCGATCGCTTCGTTTTCATCACGATTCATCCCCATTCCGTCGCCGCGCCCGCGCTGGCGTCGGTGAACACGGTCATTGCCGTCGGCGAGAAATCCGACGAGACGCTCATGAACGTCGGCAAGCTGCTGGATCAAACGCCGCCGCCGATCTCGCCGGTCAGGCTCGAGCACAGTGAAGCCTTGATGTGGCTGCGGCGGAAAAGCGAGACGCCTTTCAAGCTTCGCATCCATCCAGGCCAGACGGAGCGGCGCCGCCACCTCCGCAAATACGCCGAAGGAGACCTGGGGCGCGATCGAAGCTTCTATTTCACCGGCCCGCAGCGGAAACTCAAGCTCCAGGCGCAGAACCTCAACATGTTCATGCAGCTCGCCGACGGCATCGACGACGAGACGTGGCAACATCACCTCATGAAAGGCGACTATTCGCGCTGGTTCCGCAACGCCATCAAGGACGAGGCCCTCGCCGTTGTCGCCGAGCAACTCGAGCGCGATAACGGCGTCTCACCCGAGGAAAGCCGGAAAATTATCCGCGACGCGATCGAGCAGAAGTACACACTTGCGGGATGATTCACTATGAGTGCTGAGTTTTAAACGTCGCTACTTACGTTCAAGTCGTTCCCACAGTATTTCCGCCGGATGCTTGGCTTTTCTCCCCGCGGCATGGTCGATCTGCTGACGGCAGGAGATGCCGGCAGCGACGATCTCGACGTGCGCATCAGCGGCGCGGACAGCCGGGGCGAGACGGCGCTCGGCGATGGCGAGCGAGACGTCGTAGTGCTCCTTCTCGAAGCCGAAGGAGCCCGCCATGCCGCAGCAGCCCGAATCGACTTCCGTCACCTCGTAGCCCGCCCACTTGAGCATTTCGACCGTCGGCGCGGTGCCGACGAGCGCTTTCTGATGACAATGGCCGTGGAGCAAGGCTTTTTTGCCGTTGCCGGGGAAATGTAAATTCATTCGCCCGGCTTTACGCTCGGCCGCAACGAATTCCTCGAACAAAAAACTCTTCGCCGCGACTGCCGTCGCCTTCTCGCTGCGCAGCAGGTCGGGATATTCATCGCGCAGCGTGAGCAGGCAGGACGGCTCAAGCCCGACGATGACTTCGCCGCGTTGGACATGCGAATAGAGACGCTCGACGTTCCACGCGGCGTTCTCGCGGGCTTCCCTGAGCATGCCTTTGGAGATCATCGGGCGCCCGCAGCAGCGCTTCTCCGCGAGCGTCACGCGGTAGCCTGCGCGCTCGAGAAAGCGCGTCGCGGCGATCGCGACCGACGGCGTGTTGAAGGTGTTGAAGGTGTCGTGGAAGAGAACGACGGTGCCGTTCTCCCCTTTTCCTTCCGGCGCATGCGCCCGGAACCATTTCTCGAATGTCGCCGCGGCGAAGGCCGGCAGGGGCCGGCGCGCGTCGATGCCGGCGAGCCGCTGCATGAGCCAGCGGTTCGCGCGCGAATTCGCGATCACATTCGAGAGCGGCGCGAAGCGCGACCCCCAGCGATTGAGCGTCTCGATCCGGCCGAAAAGGCGGTTTCTGAGCGGCAGACCGTTCGCTTCATGATAATGGTAAAGAAACTCGTACTTGAGCTTGGCCATGTCCACGTTCGAGGGACATTCCGCCTTGCACGCCTTGCATTCGAGGCAGAGGTCTAGCACCTGGTGCAGGCGCTCGCCGGTGAATTCCTCCTTGGGCACCTTGCCAGAGAGCACCGCGCGCAGCGCGTTCGCGCGACCGCGCGTCGAATGCTCCTCTTCGAGCGTCGCCATGTACGACGGACACATCGTGCCGTCGAGCTTTTTGCGGCACTCGCCCATGCCGCTGCACATCTCGATGGCGGCGGCGAAGCCGCCCTGCGAGCCGAAATCCAGCATCGTCTCCGGCTGCCACGCTTTGTATTCGGGACTGATGCGCAGCGATTCGGTCATCGGCGGCGCGTCCACGATCTTGCCGGGATTCATCCGGCCGTCGGGATCGAACGCCTTCTTCACTTCGCGAAACGCATTGTAAAGAATTTTTCCGTAAAGCTTCTCGTTG
>DATFWH010000335.1:0-8049 GCA_035259465.1 Binatia bacterium | reverse complement strand
CAGAGACGGGCCAAGCACTTATTTTTAATTTCTGTCTCTGTCTCTCGTCTCTGTCTATTCACGTCAGATAACTTTCTCGCGTTTCAACTTCTCCAACTCTGTTTTCGACAATCCCAATTCGCCGCAGTACACTTCCTCGTTGTGCTCGCCGATGAGCGGCGCGCGGCGCCACACGTCGCAAGCGCCGTTGCTGAACCTGGCGAACGGGCCGGGGTACGTCAGCTTGCGGCCTAGCTCAGGGTGGTCGATGTCGCGCCAGAAGTCGCGTGCGGCGTGCTGCGGGTCTTCGAAAATCTCTTTTACGCTCGCGACCGGGTAGCCCAGCATCTCGCGCCTGACGACCTCCTTGAAAAATTCCGCCTTGGTGACGCCGGTAAAGAATTTCGCGATCGGCTCTTCCATGCGGTCGATCTCTTCCTGCGTCACTTTGGCGATGTCGAATGTCTTCCAATCTTTCTGCTTCAAGAAATCCGGCGCATCGCCCTTGCTGTCCATCCACTCGACGAGCGCCTGGTTCGTGCGCCGGCCCGCCTCGCCGCCGTAGATGATGAAATTGAGATAGCCGTCCTTGCACGGCCAGAAGACGCGCATCTTCGCGCCGGTGATGCTGCGGCCGGTCATGAACGAGCCGGCGCGCTTCTCGACGTGACGGTTCAAGTCCCAGAAAACGTGCGCGTGCGAAAAGGCCCAGAGGAGCGTCGCCTGCGCCGAGACGTCGACCTGCTGGCCTTCGCCGGTCAGCTGCTTGTGATAATGCGCGGTCAGCGCGCCGACCGCGGCGTAGGAGCCGGTCCACGAATAGGACTGCGGGAACGTCACGCGGAGCGGCGGCCGGTCGGGATCGCCGGTGAGCGACATGCAGCCGGCGAGCGCCATGATCTCGATGTCGGACGCGTTGAATTTGCTGTAGGGCCCGGTCTGGCCGAACGGCGTGATCGAGACCCAGACGAGCCTGGGATTATTTTTCGCCAGCGCGGCGTAGCCGCTTTTCAATTTGTCGAGATAGCCCGGCGTGAAAGTTTCGAGAACGAAATCCGCTTTCGCCGCCAGCTTTGCGAAAAGATTTTGTCCTTCTTTTTTTTCGAGATCGAGCGTGACGCCGCGCTTGTTGTTGTTGAAGCCGAACCAGTAGAGGCTTTTTTCCGGATCGCGCTGGTCTTTGTAGAACGGCCCGAGGCGCCGCGCCGGATCGCCGCCGGGGCGCTCGATCTTGATCACATCGGCGCCGAGATCGCCCAGGATTTTGCCGCAGAGGAATCCCAGCTCGTCGGTGAGATCGAGCACACGTAAGGAATAAAGTAGTCCTTCGCTTCTCTTTTGGGAGGCAGTCATCCGTTCATTCGCCTCGTGCGCGTGTTTTCGAGCCGCGGCCGATATATCGTGCCATGAGTCGACCGATTGTCATCGGACGTCCGCGGTCCTCTTCCTCGCGCTCCTCGCCGCCGCACGAGAGCAGTCGCCCGTTCGGAGAGACCGCGCATCCGATGCGAGGCCATGAAAGTTATCATTGGCTTATTGCGCGGGCTCGAAGAGCGGGTGGCTGCTCTCATAAATATTCTAAAAAAAAGGGCAGGGGATTAGGACCCTGCCCTTTTTGTCTTATCGATGACGATCGTAAGCGCGTCCGTTTTATCTTCCCGTGCGCGCGAGCGAGTGCACCCAGCCCTGCATGCGCGACTTGGCGTTCTGGATGTCCTTGTCGCTGAACCACTTTTTGAGGTCGACTTTGTCGACCGGGTAGACCGGGCGCATGAAATCGCTCTCGTAGCCGAACGGCACCGTCGCGTCGATGCCCATGCCGCCTTCGAACATCGTGTTCGAAGCGGTCCACTCGCGCTCGCCGGCGGTCATGCGCTCGGCGGGCATGAAGGTCTGGCCGCGGCCGCCGGGCAGCGGGTTGATGATGTCGGTCTTCGGATTGACGCGCGTCGTCAAGCACCACATGACGTCGTCCATGTCGTACGGGTCGGTGTCTTCGCTGACCGCGATCACGAGGCGCGATCCCTGCGAGGTCGCGAGGATCGCCGCCATGAAGTTCCGCTGCCAGCCCTCTTCGATCTTGTTGCGCTTTTTCACCTGGATGATCGCGCCGCCCCAGTCGGTCATGCAGTAAGGGATGTTCACGTCCATGATGATGCCGGGCTGCATGCGCTCGCACAGCTCGAACATCGAAGCCTCGCGCACCGTCGTGTCGATGTTGTGGTCGTCGAGCGTGTGCACGCCGAGCGGAAAGATGATCGGCTTCGACTCGCGCTTACGCGTCGTGACCGCCGTCACGTGGAACGTCGGCGCCTTGTACGCCTTGCCCATATAGCCGGCCCACTCGGGATGGAAATGGAAGCGGCCCTGGATGCCGGCCTTCTCGGACTCGGCGGTTTCGAAGCGGCGGTCGCGCGGGTTGACATAGCCTTCGAGCACGACTTCCGCGTCGGCGACCGCGAGCGCGTCGACCGTGCGCGCCTTGACCAATCTTACCGGCGAGCCCTGCACGGCGCCCGCGCTGCCGACCTCGTCGCAGCCCTGCGGCAGGATGACGTAGTCGAAGCCCGCGCCCGCCATCAGCGTGCACGACGGCGGCAGGCCGAAGTTCATCGTGATCGGCACGAGCTTATTCGACTTGTAATACTTGCTCACCACCTGCCACATGTGCGAGCCGGGGGAGATCTGGAACGTGCCGACGTTGCCCCAGCGGAAGTTCATCCGGTTGTATCCTAGGTCCGTGCCGCCGTCGAAGTACTCGCCGGAGATGAGCCGGTTGCCCGAGCCGACGGTCAATTCAGGCTCGATGTTGGTGTGTCGGATCGGCACCACGAAGTCGTTTGCGTCGGAGGGCTTCTCGTAAACCTCCTCCTGCACCGGCGCGTCCTTCTGGTCGATGATGACCGGCTTCAGCGGATGCGTTAGCGCGTGCGCGAGCTTGCGCGTGCGATCGGCGTGATCCTTCCAGCCGAACATCTTGTTGATGACGTTCATGTCGCCGAAAAGATTGGTGACGCAGCGGTGGTGCGGCTTGCCTTTGACGTTGTTGAAGAGGATCGGGCAGCCGCCGTCGAGCTGCTTCTGGATGCCGGTGATCTCGAGGTCCGGGTTGACCTCTTTGTCCGTAACGATCAAATCGCCCTGCTCCCTAAGCCATTCGAGCGCACTGCGCAGGTCTTTGATAGCCTCGGCGCGCGGGGCCCCAGAGACTTTCTCCATGGGCTTGCTCATTGTCCCTCCAAAAACGTGTTATGTGTTGGCGTCGGGTCCAGGCCGGCGCAGCCGTTTCGGACTGATACGCGGCTGCTCACCATGGTAAAAATTGACGCGTAACGAAAGATTTTCTTTATCATATTCGGCGCGAAAGTCAATGAACGCAGGCGTTGCCTGCGCTGCGAAGCGGACGATTTTTCGCGCGCCGCGGTTACATTGACAGCCTATTTCGCGCGGCATAGGATGAGCGCGCCCGCGGAGAAAATGCCTATGGACTCCGTCGACAGCACGTCTGCCGCGCGCGACGATTCGCTTCGCGACCGCGTCGACACGATAGCCTCGCCGGCGCGCGGGCGCCATCCGGCTCGCGAGACATTCATCGACATCGCTCTCCGCGCCGCGTCGATTCTTTTTCTCATATTCGTTTGGTGGCTGCTGAGCCTGTTCTTTCCGCCCACGCTGGTGCCGAATCCGCGCGAGACATTCGCGGAGGTCGGCGCGATCATCCAGTCCGGCGAGCTTCTCACCGAAATGGGCGCGACGCTGCGGCGCGTCGGCGTCGCCTTCGCGATCGCGATTCTGTTCAGCATCCCGATCGGGATCTTCATGGGCACGGTGAAGGCTTTCGAGAGCTTCTTCGAGCCGCCGGTCGTGCTCGGGCTGACGATGCCCGGCCTCATCTGGGCTGTGCTCGCGATCATGTTCTTCGGGCTCAACGAGCGCAGCGCCTATGCGGCGGTCGCGGTCTCGATCCTGCCGATGCTCACGATCAGCATTTGGCAGGGGACCAAGGCGATCGACAAGGATCTGCTCGACATGAGCTCGGTCTTTCACGCGAGCGCGTGGTCGAAGATCGTCGAAGTCATCGTGCCGCAGCTCATCTCGCACATTCTCGCCGCGATCCGCTACGGCCTCGGCTTCGCCTGGAAAGTCGTCGTCGTGGTCGAGATGTTCGGCTTCAGCAACGGCGTCGGCTATCGCGTCGTGCGCGGCTTCAACACGTTTTCGATGAAGGCGGTACTCGCCTGGACGATCGCGTTTCTCATCGTGATGATCGTGATCGAGTTCGGCCTGATCGGCTGGCTCGAGCGCAGCGTCACGCGCTGGCGCCCGCGCGCGGAAGCGTGGAGGAGATAATGGCCGCCGTCCGCGTCGAGCGCGCCGTGAAATCGTTTATCCGCGAGGACGGCGCGGAGATGCGCGTCCTCGACGGCGTCACGTTCGAGGCGCGCGACAACGGCATCACGTGCCTGCTCGGTCCGTCCGGCTGCGGCAAATCGACGCTGTTGAACGCGATCGCGGGATTGGAGAAGCTGGACGCGGGAAAAATCGAGTTTCAGGAAGTTTCGACGAGCAGGCCGAAACTCGGCTACGTCTTCCAGGACCCGCGTCTTTTGAACTGGAAGCGCGTCGAAGGCAACCTGACGTTCGCGTTCAAGGGCATGAACGTGCCGCGCGAAGAGTGGCGGTCGCGATTAAATAAGTATCTCGAACTCGTCGGCCTCGCGGAATTTCGCCGGCAGTATCCGCTCTTTCTCTCCGGCGGCATGCGCCAGCGCGTCGGCCTCGCGCGCGCTCTCGCGATCGAACCCGAGGTGCTGCTCATGGACGAGCCCTTCAGCAAGCTCGATCAATTGACCGCGCGCAGGCTCCGCCGCGACACGCTCGACATCTGCGCGCGTTTGAATCAAACCGCGCTGCTCGTGACGCACGACGTGGAAGAGGCCGCCATCATGGGCGACCGCATCGTGATTTTCTCCGCGCGTCCCGCGCGCATCGTCGAGGTGCTGGAGAATCCGCTCGCGACCGCCGTGCGCGACCCGGACGAAGCGGAGTTTGTCCAGTTCAAGAAGAGATTGCTGAACATCGTGCTCAAACTCATCGGGCGGGAGGACGCATGAGAAGACAGGCGGGAGGCGGGAGGCAACAGGCAATAGCTAAACAGACCATAGACCCGCCGCGGTCTCTCTTTCGTCACCCCCGCGAAAGCGGGGGTCCAGGCTTTGATAGCATTCGCAACGAAAAAACCTGGATTCCCGCGTGCGCGGGAATGACATTGTTGATTCTTCTTTGCTTCGTGACTTCAACCACGACGTTCGTCCGCGCCGCCGAGCTGCCGACGATCGAGATCGGCCTGCCCGACGACGGGCTCTTCGGCCTCGGCGGGCAGTACATCCTCGACAAGGGACTGGACAAGAAGAACGGCTTCGCGATGAAGCCGCGCTGGGCCGGCGTGCCGGAGATCCAGCGGCTGCTCGGCATCAAGGCGATCTCCGTCGGCTTGATGACGCCCGAGGCGGGGCTGCGCGCCAACCAAGCCGGCGTGCCGATCCGCCTCGTGCAGCCCTACCAGGCGAGCCATATGTACGTGCTCGTTAGAACTGATTCGCCGTACAACAAAGTCGAAGACCTGAAGGGCAAGCCGGTCGCGCTCACGTCCGAAGTGACGACGCTCTACAACCTGTTCGATTTCATCATGCGCAAGCGCGGCGTGAACATCGAGAAGGATTTCCAGCTAAAGAAATTGGGCGCGCCGGCGATCGTCGCCGTGCTGGAAAAGGGCGAGGTCGAAGCCGGCCTCCTCTGGGAGGCGCACGTCTCGCGCCTCGTGACCGGCGGCAAGTACAAGACGATCCTCGGCTTCCGCGACGAGCTGTCGCGATTGCTCAACGTCAAAGTCATGCCGGTCATCTGGCTCTCGGCGCTGGAGCCGTGGGTGAAAGAGAACGGCGCGGTGATCCCGCGTCTCCGCGCCGCGTGGACCGAAGCGTACAAAGGCTTACAGAACGACGAGGAGCATTTCAAAAAATACGCGAAGCAGTTCTTCGGCCTGGAAAAGCCCGAGGAGATCGCCGCCGCCTGGCCGCGCACGAAAATTTTCCTGCTGCCGGCCGATTTCACCTGGCCCGACGCCGCGACGCTCAAAGGCCAGAAGGCCTGGCTCCGCGAAGGCGTCGAGCTGGGAATGTTTCCCAAGGAAGCGGCGGCGCTGATCGATGCGATGTATGTGCCGTGAACGTCGGAAATGAAAAATTCATTATCGACATATTTGTTTATCGCGATTATTTCTTGTGTTGCCAACATGACTACCGCCGCTGAGAATCCGATAACGCCTCTGGATCGCGCGCTCGTAGCCGCAAACAACGATCCGAACGAGCGGCGGAAGTATTACAACGTGTTCCTGCAGAGCGAGATTTACCTTGCCACGCATAACGTACCGGAAAAAGAAGAGCGAAAACGGGCCGAAGTCGGCACCGAAATACAACCTATTATCCTCGAATCCGAGGGCGTGCGTTACGTCATGATTTTCGACACAAAAGAGCGACTGAGCGCTTGGGCGAAGCGAGAGATCGGGTTTGTCGGCATGCCTGGCCACGCTTTGGTCGAAATGGCAAGCCCTGATATGCGTTGGGCTTTGAATGTTGGAACGGAGTACACGAAGATATTCTCGGTCGATGAAATTCGAAGCCTCAAAGAATTTCTGGCGCAGTCCCAAATCAAACAGATAAAAATAACTGAAGCGACCAGAGCAATCGTTGGTGCGCCAGCAAAAATTCCGGACAGCCTGGTGGAATCGTTAACCAAGGTTCTCTCGAAGAACAAGGAGGTCAAAGAAGGCTATCTCGGGCAAGTGTACTATAAGGTGGCGGGCGAGAAGCCGCACCTCGCTCTTGTACTTAGTGTAGATAAGCCGTCGAGGGCCCTTATGGAGGCGATCAACACTGATATCGGCGTTGCAATTCACGGCCTCCTGGGAGAGGGCGAATACATGGATTTCATAGCGGATGAAAGCAACCCGCTGTTCTCAGTGATTGTGAAGACCGTGAAGCCTTTTTACGTAAGATGAAACCTGCGAGGAGGAAACCATGACGACGCTGTTGCGATCGACGGCCATAACCGTTCTTGCGCTCGCAATTTTTGCCGTGTCTGTTGGCTTCGCCTCCGCGCAGGAGAAGATCAGGCTGAGCTACTCGGCGCTGAGCCCGAGCACGGCGTTTCTGTGGATTCCGCGCGAGAAAGGCTTCTTCAAAAAGCACGGCCTCGACGCGGAGATCATCCTGATCGAGAGCGGCACGCTGACGTCGCAGGCGCTGGCGTCCGGCGAGATCGGCATCGCCGACAACGCGGGCGCGCCGGCGATCATCTCCAACGCGTCGGGCTCGGGCGAGACGATCATCATGGGGCTCGTGAACTCGCTCGAATACAACCTGGTCTCGACCAAGCAGGTGAAGGACATCCCCGACTTGAAGGGCAAGCGCATCGGCGTCAGCCGCATCGGCAGCTCGTCGCACGCCGCGGTCGAAATCGCGCTGGAGCATTTCAAGATCGACCCCAAGCGCGACGGCATCACGTTCGTGCAGAGCGGCACGATGACGACGCGCGTCGCCGGGCTGCGCGCCGGCTCGATCGACGCCACGCTCGTGGACCCGGGCTTCGTCCCGTTCATGGTAAAAGAAGGATATAAGGACCTCGGCTATCTCGGAAAATTAGGCATTCCCTACCAGCACGAGTCGCTCGACAGCAGCAAGGCCTACCTGGCGAAGCACCGCGATACGGCGCTAAAGGCGGTGAAAGGCATCGTCGAAGGCATCGCCTTCATCGCGCAGGAGCGCAACGGGCCCGAGGTGAAGCGCGTGCTCGGCAAATACTTGAAGTTCGACGATCCCGCCAAGACCGACGACGCGTATAAGGCGCTGCGCGGCTACGCGGCGAACATCCGAAAGCCGTATCCGACGAAGGAAGGCGTAGTTTCGCTGATCGCGTTTCTCGCGAAATTCAATCCCAAGGTTGCGCAGGTCACGGTCGACGACGTCGTCGACTCGAGCCTTGTCGCCGAGCTCGACAAGACGGGATTCA